>NZ_CALUXO010000057.1 GCF_944324745.1 uncultured Thomasclavelia sp.
AAATAAAAAGCAATCAGGAAAGTGGAAAAGGAAGAAGTGATATAATCTTAAAGGCCAGAAATGAAAACAAGCCATCATATGTAATAGAATTTAAATATACAAGAGATAAGAAAGTAGATTTAAAAGAACTGGCCAAAGAAGCCGTTGACCAAATTATCGATAATCGATACGATATGGGATTAAAGGGGCGAGTAATATATATCGGACTGGCGCATCGTCAAAAACAATGTGAAGTATTGTGGAGACAAAAAGAAGGATAAAAATTAAAATGATATAGCTATTTTAAGCTTTCAAAAATTGTGATAAATTTGTTTTTATCTCAATTTTTTGTCTTTATATTTTCTTTATGTCACTATATATGAATATTTTAAAAATTAATGATTTTAATTAGAAGTTTGCGAAATTTCAATATTAAAATTATATTAAGATTATAATAAATTATCATTTAGTTTTGAATTGTTACGATATTGTAAAGTTTGAAGGCAAATGGTTGCAAGTTAGGTAGAAATGTGTCAAAATTGAGGCAAATGAGAATATCAAGGGGGAAGTTTTTTTATTATGAAGATTATCGTTTTGGGTGCTGGTAAAGTTGGTAAAACTTTGATTAAGCACATGTCCAATGAAGATCATGATATTGTAGTTATTGATACTAATGGACAAAAAATCGATGATGTTGTTAATCAATATGATGTAATCGGCGTTGTTGGTAATGGTGGTTCTTATGATATCTTAATGGAAGCTGGTGCTGATGATGCAGATTTAATTATTTGTGTTACCGCATCTGATGAATTGAATATTTTAGCGGGATTAGTTGCTAAAAGAATGGGAACTCGTCATACAATTGCTCGGGTTCGTAATCCTGATTATTTGAAACAAAGAGATTTCATGCGTGATAAATTAGGATTTTCAATGATCATTAATCCAGAATTAGAAGCAGCAAGTGAAATTAGACGGGCTTTGGCTTTTCCATCAGCAGTTAAAGTTGAAACTTTTTCACGTGGTAAAGTTGAACTGGCTGAATTCTATGTTGAAGATAATAGTAAATTAGTTGGTATTTCATTAAATCAATTAGAAAAATTATCAAAAACAAATATTTTGGTTTGTGCTGTTAGTCATAATGAAGAAGTTATCATTCCTGGTGGGAATTATATGATTAAAGCTGGTGACCATTTACATATTACTGGAGCTCATCGCGATTTAGTTCATTTTTGCTTAGATGTTGGCTTTAACACGCACCGCGTTAGAAATGTTTTAATTGTTGGTGGTGGTAAGATTGCTTATTACTTGACTAAATTTTTATCAGTTCAGGGAATCAAAGTTAAGATTATTGAAAAAGAATTATCTCGCTGTGAGGAATTATCAAAAAAATTACCATTTGCGACTATTATTTATGCTGATGGTAGTGATGAAGAAATTTTATTAGAAGAGGGAATCGAAAATACTGACGCGTTTTTAGCTTTAACTGGATTAGATGAAGAAAACTTGATCTTATCATTATATGCTAAAAACTTATATCATCGTAAAACGGTAGCTAAGGTTACTCGAATGAATTTTACGGGATTGACTGATAGTTTGAAAGTTGATAGTCTTGTAGCTCCAAAGCGGATTATCGCGGGACAAATTATTCGTTATGTTCGCGCTAAAATGAATAAAGATGATGATTCAAGTGTTAAAACTTTATATAAATTAGTTGATGGTGAAGTTGAAGCTGGTGAATTTGTTGCTACTGAAAAATTTAAATATTTGCATCAGACTTTAAATGATTTACAGTTACAGCCAAATGTTATTGTGGCAACAATTTCTCGTGGTGATGAAATTATTGTTCCTAAAGGAAATACGACAATTGAAAAAGACGATCATGTAATTATTATTTCTAAAGGTATAACTTTAAAGAGCCTTAATGATATTGTAAGGAGATAGTCGATATGAATAAAAAGATGATCGTTTATGCCATTGGAAAATTATTAATGATTACTGGTTTATTAATGTTGATACCAGTTATCGTTTCTTTGATTTATCAAGAACATGAAGGAATCTATTATGCAATTGTCGCTGCAGCCATTATCGTTATTGGATATTTGATTTCATATAAAGTACCGGAAAAGAAAAATATTTATGCTCGTGAAGGTTTTGTCATTGTTGCCTTAGGGTGGATCATTGTTTCTTTAGTTGGTGCTATTCCGTTTTGTTTAAGTGGTGAAATACCATCTTATGTTGATGCGGTCTTTGAAACAGTATCTGGTTTTACTACAACAGGTTCATCAATCTTGACTGATGTTGAAGCCTTAAGTCGAACTAACTTATTTTGGCGGAGTTTTACTCACTGGATAGGAGGAATGGGAATCTTAGTATTCGTCATTGCCTTTGTTCCAATTGCCTCTGGTCGTTCGATGCATATTTTAAAAGCTGAGGTTCCCGGACCAGTAGTTGGAAAACTGGTTTCTAAAGTTAAGTTAACAGCTAGAATTTTATATGTAATCTATGCAGTTTTAACAGTTATCTTAATTATCTTGCTGGTTTTAGGTGGAATGTCGTTATTTGACAGTATGTTAATGGCCTTTGGTACTGCCGGTACCGGGGGATTTGGAATCAAAAATAATAGTGCCATGTACTGGGATAGTGCCTACATTGAAGGTGTTTTAACTGTCTTTATGATTTTATTTGGGATTAACTTTAACTTGATTTATTTTGCAATTTTAGGACGAATCAAGGAAGTGTTACGTTCTGAAGAACTACGCTGGTATTTATCAATAATCTTTATTGCAATTGCCTTAATTACAATAAATACTTTACCGATGTATAGTTCGATTTTACAGGCATTTAGATATGCTAGTTTCCAGGTTGGTTCGATTATTACGACAACAGGTTATGTCAGCTATAATTACGATACCTGGCCACTATTTTCACAAATGATCTTACTGGCTTTGATGTTTATTGGAGCATGTTCGGGATCAACTGGTGGCGGGATCAAAGTATCTAGAGTTGTTGTTTATTTCAAAAATGCTCGAAATGAACTTCGTCGTCTGATTCATCCTCATAGTATCAAAACAGTAGAATTTGAAGGGCAGCCAATTGATGAATCGGTTAACCGTAATATTCATGCTTATTTAGCTGTTTATCTGGCTTTATTTGCAGTTTCATTATTGATTGTTTCATTGAATAATTTTGATTTTAAAACAACTTTTTCAGCCGTTACTACATGTTTTAATAACGTTGGTCCTGGTTTGGAAGTTGTCGGTGCAGTTGGTAACTTTGCACCACTTAGTGATTTATCAAAAATTGTCCTTAGTTTTGATATGCTAGCTGGACGATTAGAATTATTTCCATTATTATTGTTATTCTCGCCTTCACTTTGGCGTAAGTAAGCTATCGATAATCAGATAGCTTTTTTTATTTTGGTATAATTTATATTAAATTACAATATATTATAGATAGGTGTGGAGATAAATGAAAAAAGAAGAAATTGTAATCAAAAATGCTTTAAAAATGACTAAAGAAGCAGATGGGCAATTATCGTTATATGCTACTAAAAATCAAGATTGTATTAAAGTAAAACAACCCATAAAAAATCATGAAGAATTTGATATTCGCTGGCCCTATGAAGAAGATGTCGATCGCATTCTTTATTGTAAATCATATCAGCGTTTAGTTGATAAAACACAGGCATTATCATTTTTTAATAATGCGCATATTTCCAAACGTTCAATTCACGTTCAATGGGTTAGTCGAATTGCCCGGCAAATCGGCCGTGGTTTAAATTTAAATCTAGATTTAATCGAAGCAGCAGCTTTGGGTCATGATTTAGGTCATGGGCCTTATGGTCATGTAGGCGAAAAAGCTTTAGATCAAATTTTAATGAAGAAGAAATTTGGTCATTTTACTCATAATGCTAATAGTGTTAGAAATTTATTATTTATTGAGCGGGATGGAATTGGTTATAATGTTTCATTACAGGTATTAGATGCTATTTTATGTCATAATGGAGAAATTATTTCACAAAAATATCTACCTGACTATGATAAAACGATTGAACAGTTCTGGCAGGAATATCATGATTGTTGGCATAAAAAAGATACCAGCTTAAAAATTCGACCAATGACTCTAGAAGGTTGTGTGGTTCGTGTCAGTGATGTTATTTCTTATATTGGTAAAGACATTGAAGATGCCATTAAGGTTGGTTTAATTAAAAAAGATGATCTGCCTAAAGCAGCCACCAATATTTTAGGTGATGATAATAAATCAACGATTAATCGTTTAATCAGTGATTTAGTGATCCATAGTTATGAAAAACCATATTTATCTTTTTCATCAGAAGTCTTTAAAGCTTTAAAAACTTTATTAACTTTTTTATCAGTTAAGGTTCATCAACATCCAATATTAGTCAAAGAAAATCAAAAATTGATCAGAATGATTAATCAGTTATATGATGTATACTATGAAGAGTTAAATGATGTTAATGATCATGACTGTAAAATTAAATCTTTTGTCAATAAGATGGTTCCGGAATATAGTAAAAACGATCCGGCATTAATAGTAGCTGACTATTTATCGATGATGACCGATAGCTATGTTTTAAATGAATATGAATCGATTTTCTTACCAATCGTTCACAATACGATACTTTAAAAAAGAAATTATACTAACTTTAAAAAAATAGTGTTATAATATTAACAAGAAGTACAAGGAGGAGTTAATATGAAACTTATAATTGCAATCGTTAATTCAGATGATAGCTCTAGTGTACAAGGAGCGCTTACTGAAAATGGATACTTCGTTACTAAATTATCTACTACAGGAGGATTTTTGAAAAAGGGTAATACAACATTCTTTGTTGGTACTAATGATGATAAAGTTGATGACTGTATTTCTATAATTAAAGCTCATTCTAAAAAACGGGTAGAAAAAGAACCAACAGTACCTCCAACTGAAATGGGTGAATTCTTTACTCCAATTATGGTTGATGTTTTAGTTGGTGGCGCCACTGTCTTTGTTTTAAATATTGACCAGTTCGAAAAATTCTAAAAAAGAAGTAGCATCGCTACTTCTTTTATTTTATAATTATCTAAGGTGAAGAAAATGAAGTATAGATTATTAAATAAACAAGAAATTGATCAAGTCATTTTTTTAGTTGATCAGGTAGCTAAAAAACAGGTTTTTAAAGACTATGATCAAGCAGGAATTGATAGTTTTAATCAGGTTAATCAACCATCTTTTTATTTAGATAAACATAATATAACCTATGTTGCTTTAGATAATGGACAAATTGTTGGGATGATTACTCTTTCTAATAACAATCACATAAGTTTATTATTTGTTTTAGAACCATATCAGCATTTAGGAATAGGGAGTAAATTATTAAAAATTGTTGATAACCTGGTTTTAAAAGATATAAAGGTAAATTCAGGAATTGATGCCAAAGATTTTTATTTAAAATCAGGTTTTGAATTAACTGCCAATTTGCAAAAACAAGATGGAATTTTATTTTATCCAATGGTTAAAAAAAGAGTGATGAAGTCGCGTTTTGAAAATTATGATCAGGTTGTAACTTTTATCAACAGTCAAAAAAATCGGGTTTACAGCTTAGATAATTTTAAAAAATATATGGATGATTTAGGTAATCCGCAACTACTTTTAGATTGTATTCATATTGGGGGAACCAATGGTAAAGGATCAACGACCAATTATATTAAAGAGGTTTTAAAGCAAGCTGGTTATAAAGTTGCTACATTTACCTCACCAGCATTATATTCAAGATTAGATATTATTCGTATCAATGATGTTTTTATCGATGATAAAACGATGGTAGCCTATGCTAATCGTTATGTTGATTTGTGGCTGAAATATGAAATTTCGATGTTTGAAATTGAAGTATTTGTGGCTATAATGTATTTTATTGAAAATAATGTTGATTTCGCTATTTTTGAAGTTGGTTTAGGTGGCTTATTAGATGCAACTAATATCATTAAGCCAATGCTGGCAATCAATACTAATATTGGATTAGACCACGTTGATTATTTAGGTCATGATTATCAAAGTATTGCTTTAAATAAAGCTGGGATCGTTAAAGAGGGAATTGATTATTTAACCGGTGAAACTAAAGAAGAATGTTTACAAGTTTTTAAAGAAGTTTGTCAGCAACATCACAGTCAATTATTACAAATGCAGCCAATTACTAATATTATCGATGGTAATAATGTTAGCTATCATTATCGTGATTATGACATTATTTTAGATACACCTGCTTTATATCAAATCCAAAATAGCGCTTTAGCTTTAGAAGCATTACTTTATTTAAAAAGTCATCATTTAGTTACATTCAGTGATGATGATTTACTGCAGGGAATGTATAATGCTAAATGGCCTGGGCGCTTTGAAATGGTTCATATTGATCCAGTAATTATTGTCGATGGTGCTCATAATAAAGAAGGAATCGATGCTTTTTATGAATGTGCCAAAAAATATGATGATATCAAAATTATTTTTAGTGCCTTAAAAGACAAAGATTATAAGCATATGATTGAAAAATTATTACAGTTAACCGATGATTTAACTATTTGTGAGTTTGAACATATTCGAGCAACTACAGCAAATGATCTGGCCAAAGGTTTTGATGTTAAGATCCAGCCTGATTATAAACAGGCTATCAAAGAATCATTAAATCATCAAGGAACGGTTTTTGTTACCGGATCCTTATATTTTATTTCCAAAGTTAGAAACTATATTTTAAATGAGTTAAAAGGGTAAAATTGCTTAGATTTTACCCTGTTTGTTATCATCTAAAAATTGCTGTTTACTAATTGTATCAGTGCTTTGTTGATATTAAAACCTGGTTGATTTATTTTATATCGATTATGTAAATAAGATTTATTTACTTATTTAGATCATTAATTATTTTTGGTAGTAATGATTCATCATTACTAATATCTTCATTAATTAAGCCAATTTGAGGATGAAGCAGATCTTTTTGATGAAAATCAGACCCGGCGGTTATAAACAAATTGAGCTTTTTAGCTACTTGTGACCAAGTTTCAATTTCATTGATTTTTTGGTTATTACGATCGATATAGATATAAATAGCTTCTAAACCGTCAGCGTTCATTTCTTTTAGTAAATTAATAATGGTTTCACGGCTGGTACCATCTTCATAGTAATAACAAACTGGATGCGCTAAGACAACTTTACCATGAGCCTGTTTAATTAGTTTACTAGCTTCCATTGGAGTAATTGTGACTTTCTTGACATAGCCAATGCATCCTTCATTCATGATTGATTCAATGAACTTGCCGGTAGTTGGAAGTTTAGAAAATTGTTTGATTAAAAGTGGATGATTTTGGGGATTGTTGATGATATCCCTGGCAATATGGGCTTTAGTAACAATTTTGATCTTGGCTAATTGTTGATAATTAATCAAATAGCCTAATTTTGTTAACTTTTTAGTCACTTTTTTTAAATAATCGTGACGAGCATTTTTCAGTTTTGATAAACTGTTGATTAATAAGGGATTATCAAGATCAATATTATATCCTAAGACATGAAAACCAGCTTTATTTAATGAAGTAGAAATTTCAACCCCAGGAATTATGTTTATTTGTCTGGCTTTAGCATAATCAAATAATTCCGGACTGTAAGCAGCAATTGAATCATGGTCAGTGATAGAAATAGTTTCTACTTGATTTTTAACCGCTGTGTCAATGATTTCAAATGGGGACATGGTACCATCAGATAAGTTACTATGAATATGTAAGTCTATTTTCAAGTTCATTTTTAATCACCTGCCTAAAAGTATTATAGCAGACGCTTATTTAAACTAATAATATTTTGATACTAAAAAAGGGAGAAAATTTTCTCCCCAGTGATTTTAAATAATTGCTAGTAAAATGAAATTTAAAATAAATAAGATAGCCACACCAGCTATAATTGGATGAATTTCTTTGGCTTGTTTTTTTACGATTTTAACAATGCAATAGAAGATAAAGGCTGTAGCAATTCCATAAGAAATGCTGTAGCAAAGAGCCATGAACATTCCAGCAAAGAAAGCTGGTACCGCTTCTTCAAGATCATTCCAATTAATTTCGGTAAATGATGAAACCATCATACATCCAACAATAACTAAAGCTGGTGCTGTCGCTGCTGATGGTACAGCACTAACAAAAGTTGATAAAAAGGTACTTAAGGCAAAACAGATAGCAACAACTACTGAAGTTAAGCCAGTACGACCACCAACTCCAATACCGGCAGCACTTTCAACGAAAGTTGTAGTATTGCTGGTACCAAAGATAGCACCGATTGATGTTGCTGTCGCATCAGCAAATAAAGCTTTATCCATTTTAGAACTAAAGCCACTACTGCTTTCTAAAGCAGCTTCATCTTCTGCTGAGAAAATACCACTTTTACGACCAGTACCGATAAAAGTACCAATAGTATCAAAAGTATCAGACATACTAAAAGCAAAAATAGTGATGATTACTAGTGGTAATCTTGACATATCAGTAAATAATGAAGGTAAACCCTCAGAAGTAAAGATAACACCAAATGTTGAAGGTAAAGCTTTAACAGCTTCAGAAAAACTTACTGTATCAGTTGTAGTAGTTACCCCAAATGGAATCCCAATTAAAGTTGTAATTACAATGGCAATTAAGATACCACCTTTAACATTTAAAATTGTAAGAACTACGGCCAACAATAATCCAATTAAAAATACCCATAAAATTGGTTGATTGATATTTGCTAGAGCTGGTACACCAGAATCAAAAGTAATCATCCCAACATTTAAAAATCCTAAATAAGCAATAAATACCCCAATTCCACCACCAATAGCATTTTGTAATGATTGAGGAATTGCTTTGATAATAGTTTTACGAATTTTGGTAACAGTAATAAAGATATTAATCAGACCACAAATGAAAACCATTGATAAAGCTTGTTGCCAAGTAAAATCTAAAGCAAAACAAACTGTGTAAACGAAAAAGGCATTTAATCCCATTCCAGGTGCTTGAGCATATGGCACGTTAGCAACTAAGCCCATAATCAAAGTTCCAATTACTGAAGCAATAATTGTTGCTAGAAAGACAGCACCCCATTCCATTCCTGATTGACTTAAGGTATTGGGATTGACCGCAATAATATAAGCCATAGCAAAGAATGTGGTAATTCCTGCTATTACTTCAGTGGAAATACTTGTGTTGTTTTCTTTTAGTTTAAAAAATTTTTCCATTGAATATTCTCTCCTCTTTAATCTTTTAACGGTAAAACCTTATCATATTTATAAAATTCTTGCAAATAAATCCCTGAAAAATAACGAAATAAGACGATAAATGTTAAGATGATATTAAGGTTGCTATGGCTAGGTATTTGTAGTATTATCTTTCTTGTATACTTTTGTATATAAATTTATAAAAAGGGGGAGTCTACTTTTTAGTAGCAATCGCATGTACGGTCAATGATCGGAATTAACGCCTGTGGACTAGAAATGAGGATGAAGCAGGAAAGATTGTAAATAAGTAGCAATCAATTATGATTCAAATTATTTGCGGATTTATTTTAGTTGTAATCGGGATATTCGTGTTTTGGAAATATCCGATTAAAAGTGATGCCAAATCACTGTCACTGGCAGCGTTATTAATTATTTTAGCTGCAATTTTAAAACGGTTGTCAATCATGATACCGTTATTTGGTTTTGAAAGCTTGAAAATTTCTATCGAAGTTATTCCAATGATGCTTGCAGGGCTATTATTGGCACCGGGTTATTGTTATATTATTGGGATAGCAGTCGATTTAGTGGGATTAATTGTGACACCGACGGGTTTTCCATTTTTAGGATTTACCTTAAATGCTATGTTGCAGTGTTTAATTCCAGCGCTGATTGTTAAAAATGTCCAAGAAAGGCAATTGCCGTTTTTAGAGCGCGTTATTCAAGTTTTATTAGTTGTTTTAGCTTTAGGCGCTAGTATTTATATTTTTAGCTTAGATCAAGTAGTTATCTCGAACAATATTGTAACTATCACTAACAGCTTTAAAATCATCATGAGTGCTATTTGTATCTTGATG
This sequence comes from uncultured Thomasclavelia sp., assembly GCF_944324745.1. Classification (GTDB taxonomy): domain Bacteria; phylum Bacillota_I; class Bacilli_A; order Erysipelotrichales; family Coprobacillaceae; genus Thomasclavelia. The sequence goes on from NZ_CALUXO010000057.1 coordinate 10,048, forward strand.
GTCATTATTTTGTTTATCGTGATGTATTTTTATAAGCGAAAGTTATCAAAACCGGATTATTATTTATTTAATCTTTGGGTAATTGCTGTTGTTTTAGTCGAGATGATCGTTGTCTTTATCTTAACGCCTTATTGGCTTCAGGCAATGTATGGTATTCCATTTATGTTGTCGTTATTTTTACGAGTTATTAAAGAATGTATCATGATACCAATTGATATCATTTTAGGATATAGTGTTTTAACAGTTGTTAAGAAGCTAAAAGTGTAACCAGTTTTGGTTACACTTTTTTGTTTATTTTTTTTATTACTGGAAAAAATAGTAGGGAAGAGGTGAAATAAATGGAAACATCAAAATATAATCAAATTGCTGAAAAGCTAAAACCGAAAAAAACTGTTTTTAAACATTGTGTCTATGCTTTTATTTATGGTGGTGCTATTGGAGCAATTGGTGAATTTTTACTAGAATTTTATATGCAGATTTTTAATGTGGAACAAGAAGATGCCTCACCAATGATGATCATTACTTTAATTTTAATCGCTGCAGTGTTAACGGGTCTTGGAATCTATGATCGAATGGCTAAAAAAGCTGGAGCTGGAACTTTTATTCCGATTACCGGTTTTGCTAACAGTATGACTTCTAGTGCCATGGAAGCAAAAAGTGAAGGACTGGTAACGGGAATTGGAGCCAATATGTTTAAACTAGGAGGTACCGTAATTACCTTTGGAATCGTGGCTTCATTTGTACTAGGAGGCATTCGCTATGTCATCAGTCTTATCTAATAATTCGATGTATCTTCATAATGTTTATATCCGTTCAGTAGCAACGGTATGTGGTATTGATGAATATCTTGGCCCTTTAGGTCATTATTTTGATCATCATTATCAAGATTATCATCTAGGAAAACCTTCCTATGAACTGGCAGAAATTGCAATGTTACAAGATGCTATCAATCTAGCTCTAACTAAAGGAGATCTCACTTATCAAGATATTAATATTTATTTTGGTGGTGATTTAAACAATCAGGTTACGGCGACTAATTATGCCGCTAAAAAGTTTAAGCGACCATTGATGGCTATGTATGGTGCTTGTGCGACAATGGGACTGGTCATTAATAATGCTTCAATGTTAATAGAAAATTATAGTATTCATAATGCCAATTGTTTTGTTTGTAGTCATAACGCTACGGCTGAACGCCAGTTTCGCTATCCATTAGAATATGGAATTCAGCGAAAAGAAACGATGACCACCACGGCTACTGGTGCCGTTAGTGTTATTTTAGATAATAATCCTAGCCGGGTTCGAATTGAGGCTTTGACTATTGGACGAGTTATTGATTTAAAGCAAAGTAATCCTAATGACATGGGGCGAGCAATGGCACCAGCGGCTTTTGATACATTAGTAAATCATTTAAATGATTTAAAAAGAAAAGGAACTGATTATGATTTAATTGTTACTGGTGATTTATCAGCCTATGGTAAAAAGATCCTTCAGGAAATGATGGACGAAAATCAAATCAAATATCATCGATATGATGATTGTGGCTGTTTATTATATGATAGTAATCAAGATGTCAATCAAGGTGGCAGTGGTCCGGCCTGTAGTGCTTTAGTTACTTTTGGCTATTTATATCAAAAAATGCTGGAAGGAAAATACCGCCGGATATTAGTTATTACAACTGGGGCCTTATTATCACCGGTTATGACCAACCAAAAACAAAGTATTCCCTGCATTGGTCATGCTTTTAGTTTGGAGGTTGTTAAATGAATTACTTATTAGCCTTTTTATTTTGTGGAACTGTTTGTGTTATTGCGCAGCTGATTTATGAATATACCAAATTAACTCCAGGACATATTACTAGTTTATTTGTTGTTATTGGCGCTTTTTTAGATTTATTTCATATTTATGATACTTTTATTGATATCTTCCATGCTGGAGCTTTATTACCGATAACCAGTTTTGGCCATTCTTTGATGCATGGTGCTTTACAGGCTACTAAAGAATTTGGTGTTTTTGGCTTGGCTTTAGGAATTTTTGATTTAACTGCTGCGGGTATTAGTAGTGCTATTTTATTTGCTTTTTTAGTAGCGATATTTGCTAAACCAAAATCATGAACAAAAATAAATCTTTTGATTTTAATACCCGGGTCTTAGATTTTAATCAGGAAAAAGTGACAATAACCTATCTTTCTAGTTTATGTGGTGATGATTTGATTGCTTATCTGGTTATGGGAATTACTAATCATCAAGGTAAAACATTGGAAGATTGTTTAAATAATGGAGCGGTGACTAAAGAAAATAATCATCAAAAAGCTGTTTATGCCCTGCTTAGTGGTTGTGCGGTAATCGAATATCAAAACCAAGAATATGTCTTAGATACTAGACGTTATCCCAATCGTTCGGTTGAAGAACCGGAAACTGAAAAAAGTGTTCGAGGTTCTAAAGATGGTTTCAATGAATCAATTTTAACCTGTGCTGGATTGATTAGACGCCGGATTAAAAATATGGATCTAATTTTAGAAAAACAAACGATTGGTCATAATAATCCTTTAGATATTTGTTTATGTTACTTAGATAGTGCTGTTGATAAGCAGATGTTATCACTAGTAACCAAACGTATCAAGGAAATTAAAAATCAGGATTTAGTCATGTCTGATCGGGCTGTTGAAGAGATGATTTTGGATCAGGGTTATAATCCTTTTCCATTAGTTCGTTATAGTGAACGACCTGATGTGGTGGCTACTCATATTCTTCATGGTAGAATTGCGATTATTTGTGATACTTCCTCATCAGTTATGATGCTTCCAACGACAATCTTTGAGATTTTGGAACATGTAGAAGAACATCGACAAACACCGATTATCGGAACCTTTATTCGTTTGATTCGTTGCAGTGCGGTCTTGCTTTCGATTTATTTAGTGCCATTATGGTTGTTGTTTAGTTTAAAAGGGCAGATTGACATGTTTTTTTTAGGTCAGGTTTTGCTAGTTGAATTATCGATTGAATTATTAAGAATTGCTACCATTCATACTCCCACTTCATTATCAAATGCCATGGGGATGATTGCAGCGGTTTTATTAGGTCAATTTGCGATTGATCTAGGATTTTTTAGTGAAGAAATTTTATTATTTTGTGCAATTGGAGATGTTGGGGGCTTTGCCACTCCTAATTATGAATTATCATTGACTAATAAGTATTTAAAAATCTTTTTAATTATTTTTGTGGGGTTTTTAGGTTGGATCGGTTTTATTATTTTTCATGTGATTTTAATTGGTTATTTATTGACAATAAAACCATTTGGTGTTTCTTATTTATATCCGTTATTTCCTTTTAATGGTAAAGCATTGTTGAATTTTATTATTCGTAAACCAAAAACTAAAGAGGGGTCAAAAACTGTAACTTAGTTGCAGTTTTTTCGTCTAAAAAGAAATCTATTAATGATTTTAAAACTGTGTTATAATAACTACTGCTAGGAGGGTGAAAGATGGAATATCAGGTAGTTATTGATGATTTTCAAGGACCATTAGATTTATTATTACATTTAATTAAAGAAAAAGAGATGGATCTAGAAACTTTAGAATTATCGGTTATTGCTGATCAGTATCTACAATATATTCATGCAATGGACCCCTCTAAGCTAGAAGAAATGTCGGAATATTTAGTAATGGCCGCGGATTTAATTGAGATGAAAAGTAAGATGTTGATTCCTAAAGAAAAAGTAGAAATCAATGATGAGTATCAAGAAGATCCTCGTGAAGCTTTAATTAAACGCTTGATTGAATATAAACGCTATAAAGATGTTTTAGATGAAATCAAAGAAAAATATGAACATCGTCAAACAATTATTATTAAACCAGCGGAGTCAATGGATGAGTATGTCGTGGATACTTCAACGATGATTCCTGAAGGATTAGAAGTTTATGATTTGATGAAGGCGATGCAAAAGATGTTTCAACGGAAAGCCATGTTACGGCCCTTAGATACACATATTGCCAAAAAGGAAATATCGATTGATGAACGTTCATCACAAATTCGTGATTTCTTTAAAACTAGAGTTAATAAGCGAGTTAAGTTTGAAGATTTATTTGATCATTATGATCGAACTTATTTTATTATTACATTTATGTCAATTTTAGTTTTGGCTAAAGATAAAGAAGTTGAAATAATCCAGGATGGATTATTTAGTGAGATCTATGTAGAAGGGAAACTTTAATGAAAGATAATAATTATTTAGATATTATTGAAGGTATGCTGTATTTAGCTGGAGATGAAGGTATCGATATTAAAGAAATTGCCGGTGTCTTAGAAATCAGCAAGAAAGAAGCAACGCTTTTAATGGACCAGTTTATTCAATTATATGAAAATAAAATGTTTAACGGGATTAAGTTAGTAGACTTTGGTGGCCGTTATAAAATGGCTACTAATGAAGACTATTTCATGTATTATCAAAAAATGGTTGAACAAAGTAAAAGTTCATTATCAAATGCGGCTTTAGAAACTTTAGCGATTATTGCCTATAATCAGCCAATTACTAGAATGCAGGTCGAAGAAATTCGTGGAGTAGGGTGCGATGCGATGATTCGAAAACTGGTAGCTAAAGCTTTAATAAAAGAAGTGGGACGTGAAGATAGTCCGGGAATGCCAATTCTTTATGGAGTTACCGATGAGTTTATGGATGCTTTTGGTTTAGCTTCGTTAGATGAATTACCAGATTTAGCGGATATCGTTGAAATTGATGATCAGGAAGATATTTTTGCTACCCGCTATCAAGAAGATAATGTCGAAGAAATAGTTCAGAAAGAAAGTGATGTCAATGAAACTGATTAAACATTTAAAAACCATTACTAAACATAAATATTATGTTATGAAACTTTGCTTTCGCTTTGGGTTGTATAAACAAGGTTTATTACATGATTTATCGAAATACTCCTGGTGTGAATTAACAACCGGGGCTAAATATTATTTAGGTTATAAATCACCAAATAGTAATGAAAGACAGCAGAAAGGTTACAGCAGTGCCTGGTTACATCATAAAGGACGTAATAAACATCATTGGGAATATTGGATTGATTTTACTAAAGATGGTATTATTGCAATTGAAATGCCGATTAAGTATGTTGTGGAAATGTTTTGTGATCGGGTGGCAGCAACGATGGTTTATCGTGGTAATGATTTTGATTTTACAGCACCACTAGATTATTACAATAAGACGCATCATTACTATGTTATCAATCCTAAAACAGATGCAATCATCAAAGATATGCTGGAGCATTTAGCTAACTCCAATCTTGATGAAACGATTAAATATATAAAAAAAGAATATTTAAATAAATAAAGGAACAGCTATGAGGTAATTGGCTGTTCCTTTATACTATATTGATAAAATAATTCAGTTCTAAATATTAAATTTTTATGGGCTAAATTATTATAGTTAAATAGTAATCAATAAATATCTGATAGGCTCTATCTATTTTTATAATATGTTGGAGAATTGATAATGTCAACACACCAATAATAAATATATTATTTTTAAACAGATGACATGAAAATATGTTGATTTATTTAAAGTATAAAAAAATAAAGATACAGATGCGGTATCTTTATTTATAATAAGATAATATTTTTTTGACTAAGAAATTTATCAATAAAATAATGATGATCATCCATAAAGTCCAGGCAAAAATCCCAGGCATGTCTATTTGGACTCTGGCAAAATAGAGCTGCTTTCCAATTCCTTGACTAGATGAAACAAAGATTTCAGCCATGACTCCGACTTTTAAGCTTAGTGGTAAAGCTGTTTCAATTGCCGAAATTAGATAACCTTTAATTAACGGTAAATAAACTTTGAATAAATTAAAGATAAATGAATGATGATATAAGCAAATAATATCATTTAATTCTGGATCAATGTTTTTAATTCCATTAACAGCATTATTATAAAAAATCGGTAAAATCATCAATAAAACGATTACAATTAAAGCAGTTAAACTTTTAAACCAGACTAACAAAACTAAAATATAAGCAATCTGGGGAATCGTTTGAATTAATGAGATAATCGGGTAAAGATAATCATTAACTTTTCTAGATAGACCACTAAAAATTCCTAATAAAGTTCCAATGACAAAAGCAATTAGAAAGCTTAATAGCACTCTAAGCAAAGTAGCGATAATGGCCAGATAAAATGACGAAGTTGTTGCTAGTGCCAGCATTCGATTAACAACTGTAAGTGGTAATGGCAAGATTACCACTTTATCAATTGATAAAGCACAACCTTGCCAAACCAACAAAAGAATTATAATTGTAATAATTTTACGCTTCATTAAACAAGCATGTCATCACTATATTCAATATTATATAGTGTTAAAAAGTCTTTGATTTGCTCTGCGCAGTCACTAGCAGCTTTGTAATGAAGATTTTGACGTTCGATGGAATTAACGGTAATTTCAACACTAGGTAAACCTAAAGTTTCAATTCCAATATTTTCTAGATCTTCTTGTAAACCTTCATAACCATTATTAGTAAATTCATCAATGGCATTGAACAATTCATCATAATTAGTACCCTCTTTAATGAAAATAGCTGCTTGTGGATAACCATCATCACCATAAGCTTCTTGTAAATTACCAATGATTGATAATTCTAAGCCATTTTGTTTAGCTTTTGCAATGGTTGCACTAGCTAATGGTTCCGCTAATAATCCAACTTGGACATTACCAGCTAATAATTGTTGTTGTACTAAAGTAGCTGATTGATAATAAGTAGGAGTTAATGAAGTTTCGATATCAGTACTTTCATAGATTAATTGAGGAACAGCTCCTTCACCAAATAATGCAATTTCACCAGTTTGTGATAAGGCATCTTCACTTGTACCTACTAAATATAAATTTCCCCAGGTAAGGATAGCTTGAATTCGATAGTCAGTTTGATCATTTGCAATAAGATTAGCACCGACATTAACAGGGGCAACAATAATATCATATTCACTATCATCTTTAGATAATTCAGCGACCAGCTGATCACTACCATCGACAAAATCGATTTTACCATTTTCTGTTATATTGTCATATTCACTGACAAAAGCTAATGATGGAGCTCCAGTTGGACAAAGAATATTGGCACTATCTGAGCCATCTTCACTTTGTGATGAACATCCAACTATTGTTAGCATCATCAGTGCACATATTAAATATTTTAATAGTTTCTTCATTTTACTCCTCCATAAATTCAATTATTTAAAACGTGGTTTAGCGCTATAGTGAGTATGCAATAAGTGATGCGCTTTTTCACTATTAGGTTCGCCTAAGAAATTAGCATATAATTGCTGAATCTGAGAATTTTTGTGAGCTTTACGAACTGGAAGTGACATATCTTCATCATACAAAGCTTTAGCACGAGCCTGTTTCCAATCAAAACCACTATTACGAACTAGCGCATTGACATAAGATTGGCCACCACCATTGACACAACCACCAGGGCATCCCATGATTTCAATGAAATCATATTTAGATGTTCCATTTTTAATTTCTTCAAGTAATGGTTTTGCCAGTACCATACTATGAGCAACAGCAACATGTAATGTTTTACCACCAATAGTTACCGTCGCTTCTTTTACACCTTCTTCACCACGAACTGCATGATAATCGATGTTTTCTAAATCCTCTTTAGCCAAAACATCAGCAACAGTTCTTAAGGCCGCTTCCATTACGCCACCGCTGGCTCCAAAAATGACTCCAGCTCCAGAATATTCACCAAAGACATCTTGATCAAAGTCTTCATCTTTTAAGTCTTTAAAGTTGATACCAAACATTTTAATTAATTTTCCTAATTCTCTAGTTGTTAATACGGCATCAACATCTTTTAGACCATCAGTTAAATTCTCTTCACGTTCTTTTTCACCTTTTTTAGCGACACAAGGCATAATTGAAACCACATAAATATCTTTAGGATCGATATTATTGATTTGACTATAATATGATTTGATCATTGAACCTAACATCATATGTGGTGATTTACAACTTGATAAATGATCTAATAAATCTGGATATTCATGTTCAATATAATTGACCCATCCTGGAGAACATGAAGTAATCATTGGTAAAACACCATTGTTGTTTAAGCGATGAAGGAATTCATGACCTTCTTCCATGATCGTTAGATCAGCTCCAAAATTGGTATCATAAACTTTATCAAATCCTACTAGTTTTAAAGCAGCTACCATCTTACCAGTTACTCTAGTACCAATTGGCATTCCAAATTCTTCACCTAAACTAGCTCTAACTGCTGGCGCTGTTTGCACTACTACATGTTTAGTTGGATCGTTTAAAGCTTCGATAACATCATGGATTTCTTCTTTTTCTGATAAAGCACCAACTGGACAAACATTGATACATTGTCCACATTGCATACAGTTTACATCAGCAAAACTTTTATCATAAACTGGACCAACTTTAGTTTTAAAACCACGATTGATATAACCTAAAATACCTAAACCTTGAGTTTTAAGGCAAGTTTCCACACAACGACCACATAATACACATTTTGAAGTATTACGAACAATACCAGGTGAAACATTATCGAAAGTTGGATTTGATTTTTCACCGGCAAAGGCATCTTCACGAACCCCTAATTCCTGACATAATCGCTGTAATTCACAGTTAGTATTTCGAATACATGATAAACAGTCTTTTGAATGGTTAGAAACAATTAATTCAACAACTCTTCTTCGAGCATCTAATGCCCGCTGTGAATTGGTTTTGATTACTAAGCCTTCTCGAACCGGATAGACACAGGCAGCAGCCAATGTTTTAGCTCCTTCGATTTCAACTTGACAGACACGGCAAGCTCCAGTTCCCGTCACCCCTTTTAAGTAACATAAAGTAGGGATATGGATACCGTTATTTTTAGCTGCTTCTAAGACTGTCTGTCCTTCATAAGCTTCAACCACACGGTTATTAATAGTAATTTTTACTTTTGACATTCCTTCCACCTACTTTCTTTCAATTACATTAAAGTGACAAGCGTTGACACAGTTACCACATTTAATACATTTATCTTGATCAATAACATAAGGAACTTTACCTAATTCACCATGAATGGCACCAACTGGACACTGTTTAGCACAAAGTCCGCATTTACGACATTTATCAGTATCAATTACATATTGTAATAAGGCTTTACAAACACCAGCAGGACATTTTTTATCAACAATATGAGCAATATATTCATCTCTAAATTGACTGATAGTTGATAAAACCGGATTTGGTGCGGTTTGACCTAGTCCACAAAGAGCGGTATCCTGGATCGTCTTAGCTAACATTTCTAGTTCATCTAAAGTATCCATAGTTGCTTCACCATTGCAGATTTGTTCCAATAGTTCTAACATTCGTTTTGTTCCCACGCGACAAGGAGTACATTTACCGCAAGATTCATCAACAATAAAATCCATATAGAAACGAGCAACGTCAACCATACAGTTATCTTCGTCTAAAACGATCATTCCTCCAGAACCCATCATTGAACCTAATTTGACTAATTCGTCAAATCCAATTGGAGTATCTAGCTGTTCTTCCGTTAAGCAGCCACCTGAAGGTCCACCAGTTTGAACAGCTTTAAACCGTTTATGGTTAGGACATCCTTCACCAATTTCATAAATAACTTCTCGTAATGTAGTTCCCATAGGGACTTCAACTAACCCAGTATTGACGATTTTACCACCTAGGGCAAATACTTTAGTTCCTGGAGAAGTTTCAGTACCGATTGAACGGAACCATTTGGCACCATTTAGAATAATTTGGGCAATATTGGCATAAGTTTCAACATTATTAATAATTGTTGGTTTTCCCCAAACCCCTTTATTAGCAGGGAATGGTGGTTTTGGATTTGGCATTCCTCGTTCACCTTCAATTGATTGGATCAAAGCTGTTTCTTCACCACAGACAAAGGCTCCAGCTCCTAAACGAATTTCCAAATCAAAATCAAAACCAGTATCAAAAATATTTTTACCTAATAAACCTAATTCACGCGCCTGTGAAATAGCTGTTTTTAATCTTTCAACGGCGATTGGATATTCAGCACGAATATAGATATAACCATGATGAGCTCCAATTGCATAAGCGGCAATAGCCATGGCTTCAATAACGCTATGGGGATTTCCTTCTAGAATCGAACGGTCCATGAAGGCACCGGGATCTCCTTCATCAGCATTACAGATAACATATTTTTCATCACCAGGTTCATTTAAGGCAAATTGCCATTTATTTCCGGTTGGAAAACCACCACCACCGCGGCCACGTAAACCACTGGCTTTGATTTCATCGACAACTTCTTGTGGTGTCATCTCTTGTAAGACTTTAGCTAAAGCAAAATATCCATCTTTACCAATATATTCATTAATATTTTCTGGATCAATGACCCCACAGTTGTGTAATGCAATTCTTTTTTGTTTATGATAAAACTTAGTATCATTAATATCATGGATTTCTCGAGTATCTTCATCAGATTCATTTAACATTAAACGGTGAACCGGACGTCCTTTATATAAATGTTCCATGACAATTTCTTTAACATCTGATACTTGAACTGATTTATAAATAATATTATCAGGATAAATAGAAATATTAGGACCAACCCCGCATAGACCTAAGCATCCTGTTCTTAATACTTCAATTTCTTTATCCAAGCCTAAAGCTTTGATTTCTTTTTCAAATTCAGTGATCAATTCACCAGAATTTCCGATTGTACAGCCAGTTCCCGCACAGACTAAAACTTGTGTTCTTTTTGCTGCCATCTTGCAACCTCCTATTTTTTATAGTGTCCGACTGTATATTCGTCGATTACTTCATCATGTTTTAAATGTCTATCAGCAATTTCTTTTGCTTTCTTTGGATCAACTAAAACATAAGTTGTTTTGTTGTCGTCTTGATCAAAAACTTCAACGATCGGTTCTAATGTACACATCCCAATACATCCAGTCTGGAGAACTTTAGCTGATAGATTTTGTTTAGCTACTTCTTCAACTAAAGTATTTAAAACTGGTCGAGCACCAGCGGCAATCCCACAAGTTGCCATTCCAACAACTACTCGATATTTTTGCTGTTCATCACGAATGCTCATATTGCTTCTTGCAGCATCGCGGATCTTTCTTAAATCGTCTAATGATTTCATGAGTGTAATCCCTCCTTCATATAATCTTTTAACCACATTATTATTTGAGGTTCGGTAATTGAGACATCATTGCCAAGTATTTCTTTGATCTGGCAGGTGTCTAAAGTAAAATTAAAATCATCAGTGTTATATTCAAATATATAATTTATCTTTTCATCAGCTTGAATTAAAGTAACCATTGTATCAACGATATTTCCCATTGGTGGTGTATCTAGATGATCTTTAACAAAAATACCAGTTACACTAGTTCCAATATTGACAGTTGATTCAATATCAAAATGACCACCAGTTGCTTCAATATTTTCTTTAAAAATCGGAATACCTAAACCAACTTTTCTGGTAGTTCTAGTTGTATAAAATGGATCAGTAACTTTAGTAAGCGTTTCTTTATCCATTCCTTTACCATTATCAATAATTTTAATTTCGATAATATTTTGTTTTAAACTATCGGTAATTAAAACTTTGATCATCGTAGCTCCAGCTCTTATTGAGTTATAGGCGATATCTAAAATATTCATCGCAATTTCCTGCATTACTTTTTCCTCCAAAGCTGATAGAATTTTTCTTGATCTAATTGATTTTCAGGCTCATTGATTAATTCTAAGTTATGAGCATCACTGTTGAAAAAAACATATTCATCATTGACATCAGGACATAGTTTTTTTAAATCACGTAATTCTTTAAGACAGGTAACTTCAATGCCATCATAATTTAAATTGGCTGGAATATCATGATAAACTTCGTAAATTCCAAATTTCTTAGCCATAACGTGAGCTAAAATGGCAATGCCATCAAAACGATGAATCGCTTCAACTATTTCAAAGATATCTAAATCTAAAGAAGATAACAGTAAATGCTTCTCTTCATCAATAATATTATCAAATTCATCAAAGATGACCTGATTACCATAAAAATCAGGATCATTTAATTGTTTGATCAAATGATCATCGATCCATGCTTGGATTGGTTTTAATGGAGTACCCTTTAAAAAATACGCTAAAATATGCACTTCTTCTTTACTTTGCAGTTCAACTCCATGAACAAAATCAATCTTTCCTTTTAAAATATCATGTTCAATAATTTGCTGTAAATAATGTTGCTGCTTCAATGAATTATGATCAGTTATCGAAATCAGCTCCAGTCCCTTGATATAAGCCATATTAAAGATATTATTAATTGTCATTAACTCATCACCACAAGGGGATAAAGCTGAATGAATATGCAAATCGTAATACATCTTATAATCCTAAAGTCACTAATTCTTTAGCAACTTGATAGGCGTCTTGTTCACTGACAAACAAAGGGATAGCTAATTGAGTTGCTTTATCGATCGTATCTTGATCAGGATAACTATTTTGTACAAAGATGATGCCGGCAAATTCATTTAAATCAGCTACCGCAATTACATTTAAATGTTTTTGAACTGTCAGCCACAAAGCACCTTCTTTTCCATTAGCCATGACAAGGCTCAACAAGTCACCAATATAAACATCATTGATCTCATTAGTTAAGGGAACATCATTGATTTGTTTTAACGATAATTTTAATAGTTCGTTGATTTTCATTTTTATCACCTTTTCTTAACCCGACATAATGAATCATCGACTTCACCACTGGCAATTCTAGCGGCTAAACCACGGCAATTGGCAAAGCCACAACTGCCACAGTCAAATTGTGGTAAAGTTTCTAAAATGGTATTAACTTTGTTGAACCAGGCTAGCCGTTCTTTAAAGTTTTGTTCATTACTGCTATCAATCTCATGGATTTTGCGATATTCCCTGGGAGACAGGGGCGCTAGGGGGCCATTACAATCTTCAAAGATGCTTTCAATATTAAAGCACCCTTCAAAAGGATTTGACCACAAATAGTAACCACCAATACATCCTTGAAAACAATTAAATAAAGCTATCAGATCCACATGTTTTAATTGATCAAATTCAATTAAATCTAATACAGTATTAATTTGCTGCAACCCTTCAACGCTAATAACTGACAAACTTCGATTACCATATAAATCACTAACATTACTTTTAATTCCATAACGATTAAAGTCAATATCAGATGTTTCTTCATTTTTAAGTTTATTGATTTGTGGAAACACTTGAGAAATACTGATGGCAAAGTCAATGTTGGAATCTTGATTATCAAATGGCTCTTTAGCTAAAGTCAATTTGCCAACACATTCACAAAGTGAAAAGATTCCTACATCCATATCAGCATGCTTTTTTCTAATTTGTTTAGCAGCAATTTCCACTGGATAATCATATGGTAATAGATGATCGATCAAAGTAGGGTATTCATTGGCAATTAGTTTATTGATAGTAGGACAAAATGAAGTCAGCATTGGTAGATGCTTATCTTGGCTATCAGCAATTGCCTGTTTATATAGAAATCCTTCAATATCACTATATTGAACTACTTCATCAAATCCAAACTTTTTAATTGCCTGGGCAATATTTTTAGCTTCCTGATAAGTTTTTAGATCCGATAAAATAGCAGTAGGGATCAAAGCAACATTATATTCATGTTTTTTTAAACAGCTTTCTAAATCAATGTTTTTTGTTCTTAAAATTTTCTGGTCACATGCCTGAATACAGATATCACAATTTATACATTTGTCGTTATCGATAATTACTTGTTCATTTACAATTGAAATAGCATCAACTGGACAAGACTTAACACATTTAATACATTTAGAACAATGACTTCCTAAATAATTAATTACTGGTTTCATTTAAAAGTCATCTTTATATGTGTTCCTTTTTTTGAAGATGTTATTTCAAAAGTTGAAGCAACACTTTTCATATTATAAAGTCCCATTCCAGCCCCAAATCCCAGTTCTCGGGCTTTAGGTGAAGCAGTTGAATAACCTGGCGTTAAAGCTAATTCAATATCTTCAATTCCAGGACCGATATCATCAAATGAAAGATGAATCGTACCTTCATCATCAATTTCAAAAGTAACAGTACCGCCATCGGAATGAATGGCAATATTTATTTCGGCTTCATAACAGGCAATCGCAACGGCTTTTAAAACTTTACGATCAATTCCTAAAGCTTTTAATGTCCGTTTGATATCGCTAGAAGCTGCTCCAGCATCTTGATAATTATCTTTGACAACTTGATAAGTTTTTTTCATCGACGCATTCCTGCATTGTATAATTTTCCGCAGGCTTCAAACATTGGTTCATCAGTTTGAAATAAATTTATATGCAATTTTTTGGCCATATCAATAATCGATAGATCCAATGGTTTTCCTCTGACAAACATAATTGTTTCTAAATCTAATACTTCTGCGGTTCTTAAAGACTGTACATTGGCCAGACCAGTTATAAATAAAATGTCCTCAGTTTCATTTTTTAATAGTGCTAAAGCATCTGACATTAAATCAGTTGCAAAGCCCTTATCATAATTTTTTTGGTAGATTGAAGTATCATCAACATATATTTCTCTAGCATTTAATAATGCTACGATATCCTTAACTAGCATTTTATCCTTCTTTTAAATAGTCTAATACTAACATTTTAAGATCTTCTAATTGTTTAGAACATCCAAAAACGGTTCCATCGACACTTACAACAGGAGCCAAACCACAAGCCCCGACACAACGTGTAGCATCGATTGAAAATAGTCCATCTGCACTAGTTGAGTTTACTTCGCATCCCGTCATTTCACAAAGCAAGTCAAGAATTGTCTGAGAACCATTAACATAACAAGCTGTCCCTAAGCAAACAGAAATAACATGTTTTCCTTTAGGCTCAGTTGTAAATTGTGAATAAAAAGTTACAACTCCATATACTTTAGAAACCGGTACATTGATAGCCTGAGAAATTTTTTCCATTGCTTCAAAAGGAATATAGCCAAGACTTTCTTGAATCTCATGAAGCATTAATTTCATGGGACCTTTTTCGTCTTTGTATTTAGTAACAATTTCATCAATTTTATCTAAATACTCTTGTTTCAGCTTTTTCATTTTCACACCTCTTTCTTTTTCATCATATTCTTAATTATAACACAAAATGAAACCGCTTTAAATAGATTGTCATGAAAGGAACCATATATTTAAACAGTTATAGGCCTAGATATTAAATAATATAGCTATTAAATTTTTACAGTTTAGACAAAATCAGCTAATTTTATGATAGAATGATAATGATAAGGAGGCATCTCATGAATTTATTGCATTTAAAATATGTCATCGAAGTTGCTAAAGCCGGCTCAATTAGTAAAGCTGCTAGTAACCTTTATATGAATCAACCCCATCTAAGTAAGATTATTAAAGAGTTTGAAGAAAACATGCATATTATTATTTTTGAAAGGACTTCTAAAGGGGTCATACCAACTAAAAAGGGTGCCGAATTTATTGAACGAGCTCGGAATATTTTAGCTCAGGTGGCCGAAATGGAAGCATTATATTGTAACTATGATGAAAAAACCATCCATTTGGATATTAGTGTGCCTCGAGCCAGCTATATCGCTAATGCATTTACTAATTATTTATCGAAACTTAATTTTAGTGATAAAAAAATTAGAGTTAATTATCGGGAAACTAATTCCATTGATACGATCAAGCAGGTTTATGAAGGTGATGTTAATTTAGGAATCATTCGTTTTTTTGATGATGAAAAAAACTATTTTATCAATCATTTACAATCTAAGGAGCTAGAATATCAAGAACTGTATCAATTTAAATATCAGCTTTTAGTATCTAAAGAAAATCCCTTAGTTTATCAAAAAGAAGTCTTATTAAAAGACTTAAATAATCAAATTGAAATCACTCATGGTGATGTTTCTTTGCCAGCTAGAAAAATGGGGACAACAACGCGAAGCCAGGAGTTATTAGAAAGAAAAGAGATTTCAATTTATGACCGAGGGATTCAATTTGAATTATTAGCCAGTTTGATCCATAGCTATATGTGGGTCTCTCCGATGCCAAAACAAGTATTAGATCGTTATAATCTAACTACCCTAATTTGTAAAGATTATAAGGTTAAGAGTTATGATTGGTTAATTACTCGAAAAGGGTATCATTTATCAAAAGAAGATCAAAATTTGGTTGCTGAAATAAAGGGGATAATCGCAAATAATTGGGGTATATATCAAAAGGAATAGCGCTATTCCTTTTTTGTATCTACATCATCTTTTTGAAAGCGCTTATAATATAAAGTATGGAGGTGCTTATGACATGCAAAGATTTACATTACCAAGAGATTTATATCATGGAAAAGGAGCTCTTGAAGCTTTAAAAACATTAGAAGGAAAAAAGGCTATGGTTTGTGTTGGCGGTGGTAGTATGAAACGTTTTGGTTTCCTAGATAAAGCCGTTAATTACTTAAAAGAAGCTGGAATGGAAGTAGAATTATTTGAAGGAATCGAACCAGATCCATCTGTTGAAACAGTTATGAAAGGTGCCGCTGCAATGGAAAAATTCCAACCTGATTGGATCGTTGCAATGGGTGGTGGATCACCAATTGATGCTGCAAAAGCAATGTGGATTAAATATGAATATCCAGATATTACATTTGAAGAAATGTGTAAAGTATTTGGAATTCCAAAATTACGTAAAAAAGCACATTTCTGTGCTATTCCATCAACTAGTGGAACAGCAACTGAAGTAACTGCTTTTTCAATCATTACTGATTATGAAAAAGGTATTAAATATCCAATTGCGGATTTTGAAATTACACCTGATATTGCTATCGTTGATCCTGACTTGGCAGAAACAATGCCAGTTAAATTAGTAGCGCATACTGGTATGGATGCTATGACTCATGCTATTGAAGCTTATGTATCAACAGCTAATTGTAACTATACTGATCCACTTGCAATTCATGCAATTGAAATGATTCAAGCTAATTTAGTTAAATCATATAATGGAGATATGGAAGCTCGTGATCAAATGCATGATGCTCAATGTTTAGCGGGACAAGCTTTTTCAAATGCCTTATTAGGAATTGTTCACTCAATGGCTCATAAAACTGGGGCTGCTTTCGTTGATCAAGGTGGTCATATTATTCATGGTGCTGCTAATGCAATGTATTTACCAAAAGTTATTGCATTCAATGCTAAAGATCCAACAGCTAAAAAACGTTATGGTGTCATTGCTGACTATATGCATTTAAATGGTAAAGATGATGATGAAAAAGTTGAATTATTAATTGCTTATTTAAGAAAAATGAATGATCAATTAAATATTCCTCATTCAATCAATCATTATGGTGCTGATGGTTTACCAGCTGAAACAGGATTCGTTAGTGAAGAAGTTTTCTTGGATCGTGTTGAAGAAATTGCTGCAAATGCCATCGGTGATGCATGTACTGGATCAAACCCAAGAATTCCTACTCAAGAAGAAATGGTTAAATTATTAAAAGCTTGCTACTATGATAGCGAAGTTGATTTCTAATAATATTAAGATTGACCCGATAGTTTGCTATCGGGTTTTTTGTATAAAAATATAGGCGAATAGCGATTATTGTTGTAAAATAGTGGCGGGTGGTGATTTGATGAGTTTATATGTAACTAGACAT
>NZ_CALUXO010000058.1 GCF_944324745.1 uncultured Thomasclavelia sp.
AAATCAGCATCAGGATTGACACAGAAGATAGAACAGACTTGAGAAAGTGTTTTGATATTGTGAAAAAGGACGTTTTTAAGATGTTTATAGCTATTCATGATCAAGTACCTCCAAGATATACCTATAAGCAATTGGCCTATTATCAATAAAAAATTGATAATAGGCCGCACACTATCGTTGCAATGTCAATACTTTTCTTTGAAAAATAATAAAAAAAGAAAGAGGGTATATTTGCAATATAACCCTCGAATGTCATTCAGTCCTTAACTTAATGACATTGGAGACAAAAGCCTGTTTTTTGATGAAGATTGTTTGAAATTGATTGATAAAAAATGGATAATAGGCAGCACACTATCGTTGCAATGTCAATACTTTTCTTTAAAAAATAATAAAAAAAGAGAGAGGGTATATTTGCAATATAACCCTCGAATGTCATTCAGTCCTTAACTTAATGACATTGCAGGCAACTGTTTCTTATTTTTGCTTTTAGAGACATTATCGTCTATAATATTTATGGAAATGGAAGTGAAAAGATGAAGCAGCAATCTTTATTTACTAAGATATCCAAAGAACCATTAGCTAATCGGTTACGTCCAGAAACATTGGATGAATATGTTGGTCAAAAACATTTAGTTCAAAAAGGACGAATTCTTTATCAGTTAATTAGTAGTGATATCGTTCCTTCGATGATTTTTTGGGGACCACCAGGTGTTGGTAAGACGACTTTAGCTCGAATCATTGCTAATCAAACTAAAGCTAATTTTATCAATTTTAGCGCGGTTACTAGTGGCATCAAAGATATTCGAGCTGTGATGAAAAAAGCCCAGGAAGTTCAGGCGCTAGGTGAAAAGACAATTGTTTTTGTCGATGAAATTCATCGGTTTAATAAAGCTCAACAAGATGCTTTTTTACCATATGTTGAAAGTGGCAGCATTATTTTGATTGGAGCGACGACTGAAAATCCTTCATTTGAGATTAATTCGGCTTTATTATCTCGATGCAAGGTCTTTGTTTTGAAGGCCTTAACTACTGAAGATATCATGCAGTTATTAAAATATGCTTTGATCAGTCCTAAAGGCTTTGACCAAATTAAAATTAATATTGATGAAGATTTATTATATATGATTGCCAGTTTTGCTAATGGTGATGCCAGAGTGGCTTTAAATACGTTAGAAATGGCAGTGTTTAATGGAAGTATCCACGATGATGAAGTTACGGTCGATAAAGAAATAATCGAACAATGTATTAATCAAAAATCACTTTTATATGATAAAAAAGGCGAAGAGCACTATAATATAATTAGTGCTTTACATAAGTCGATGCGAAATAGTGATGTTGATGCGGCCATATATTGGATGTCACGGATGATCGAAGCCGGTGAAGATCCGCTATATGTTGCTAGAAGATTAATTAGATTTGCATCTGAGGATATTGGTATGGCTGATAGCCGGGCTTTAGAAATTGCCGTTGCCACA
The DNA here is from genome assembly GCF_944324745.1 of uncultured Thomasclavelia sp. Lineage (GTDB taxonomy): Bacteria > Bacillota_I > Bacilli_A > Erysipelotrichales > Coprobacillaceae > Thomasclavelia. The sequence continues at coordinate 1,476 of NZ_CALUXO010000058.1, forward strand.
TATCAGGCTTGTCATTATATTGGAATGCCTGAATGTAATGTTAATTTGGCTCATTGTGTTACTTATCTAGCTTTAGCACCAAAGTCCAATGCTTTATATGTTGCCTATGAAAGAGCAAAACATGATGCCTTGAATACTATTGCCGAACCAGTGCCGTTACATCTTCGTAATGCACCAACTAAATTAATGAAAGATTTAGAATATGGCAAAGGTTATCAATATGCTCATGATTATGCTGGTAAGATTACTAATATGCAATGTTTGCCAGATAGTTTAAAAGATAAACGTTATTATTATCCAACGAACCAAGGTACCGAAGCCAAAGTTATTAAAAGACTTGAGCAGATAAATTATTTAAAGAAAAATTTTAAGGGTAGATAAAAATGGAGGTTGTTTATAATGAATGTGGAAATTATTAATGTCGGAACTGAATTATTATTGGGGGAAATAGTTAATACAAATGCGACATATCTTCAAAAAATGTGTAAAGATTTAGGTTTTAATGTCTATTTTCAAACTACAGTTGGTGATAACCATGATCGCTTTAAAGAATGTTTAGATATTGCTTTTAAACGTGGAGCTGATTGCGTTATTACTACTGGTGGGTTAGGTCCTACTCAAGATGATCTAACCAAAGAATTATCAGCTGAGTATTTAGGATTAGAGTTAGTTTATTTAGAAGATGAGGCTCAAAAAGTATATGAAAAATGCCGTTTTGTTAATGGCAATGACGATGTTCCAGATAACAATTTTAAACAAGCTTATTTTCCTAAAGACTGTTATGTTTTAGAAAATGAGGTTGGAACAGCAAACGGCTGTGTTATGACTAAAGATGAAAAAATGATTATTAATTTACCTGGTCCACCTAAAGAAATGAAATACGTAGTTGATCATGTATTAAAAGATTATTTAAGCAAGTATAAACAAGATATTATTTATACTTATGATATTTTAACTATGGGAATTGGTGAAAGTAAAGTTGATGAAGTATTGGAAGATCTAATTGATCATCAAAGTGATGTCAGTATTGCCTTATATGCTTCAGAAGAAACAGTTAGAATTCGACTAGGAACTAAAGCTAGCAATCAAGAAAGTGCTGATAGAAAAATGGCACCAATTAAAGCGGAAATTGAAAAAGCTTTGAGTAATTATATTATCAAGGAGAAGAATTTAAAAGAAGCATTAGCTAAAATAATGCCTTCGCATTTTATCTATTATGATTGTGATGATTTTAGATTACGAAATGAATTTAGTTTAGGTCAAAATGGTAGTGATGATTTTATGGATATTTATATTGATACAAAAAAGCATCCACTAGGAACGATTGTTAAAATCAAATTAGAATATCAAGATCAAACTGATAGTTTTGATATACCTTTATTAAATGATCCAACACTGTCTTATAATAAACTAGAATCTAAAATAATCGAAAGAATCTATCGTTTTTTGACTCAGTCATTAAATTAAAGATAGCAGTTAAATGATATAAAAATCCTATGATTAGCTATTTAGAAATAGAAATCATAGGATTTTAAATTATACTAAATCATTATTAAAATAATCAACATCAATTTGTTTAAGTTCATAAGTTTTGACAACACTGACACCAAGGTTATATTGAATCATTAGGTTTGCTAACATTTTTCCATCAACTAGAACTAGTTTAACTTGTAATTGCTTTTTAGCAAATTCTAAGGCTTCATTAGTAAAAGTAGAAGTAGTGATGAATAAGCCTTTAGTACCACCTTGACCAGCAACAGCTCCTAAAAATTTTTGGATTTCAGGACGTCCAACACTAAACTTATTCCAGCGCTTAGCTTGAACATAAATATTACGGAAACCAAATTTATCTTCTTTGACAATACCGTCGATTCCTTCATCATTACCATAGCGAGTCCTAATAATTGATTCTTGATCAAAAGCATAACCCATTTTCTCCAACAAATCTAAGACCAGTTTTTCAAAAAAGATGGGTTCTTTAGAAAGAATTAATTCTAACAGTTCATCGCTAAGTCGTGATGTAATCATTTTTAGTGAATTATCAATGTTTTCTAATGGGGTACTATCTTTATTACTAGATTTTCCATTAGACATTTCTTTATAGCGGTGATAATAATCAACAAAATCATCATATTTCATCAAATAATCATCAGTGACTTTTACTCCGGTTTTTAAGACTGCTTTTCCTTCAGGAGTAATTTTAAATAAACCTCTTTTAATCGTTTCTAATAAGCCAGCTTTTACTAAATAAGTTTTTGTCCAGCCAATACGATAATATAAAATAGTTGATTTATTATTATCTAACATTTTAGTTCTATCTTCGAGTGATAGTTTTAATAAATCAGCAACTTCATTTACAATATCCTTTAAGTACATTTGAGGATGATTGTTCATCACAGTTAAAACTTCGTTATACATTTCATTATAATTTGGTATCATTATTCAAACTCCTTTTAATGTATTCTACATATCATTATAACGCAATAAAGGCAGTTTTGTTAGAAAAAAATCACAAATAGTAATAAAAAAGCTTATCAATATGATAATTGATAAGCTTTTAAAAGACTAATTTTCAATTGGTTCAAAATCAGCAACACCATGTTTACATAATGGACAGATGAAATCATCTGGTAAAGTTTCACCTTCATAAATATAACCACAGACTTTGCATACCCAACCTTTTTTACCTTCAGTATTTGGTTTAGGTTTAACATGATCTTGATAATATGTATATGTCATGGTTTCTTTATCAGACATAACTCGAGCTTCAGTAACTTTACAAATAAACATACCATGAGAACCTAGATCAACATAATTTTCAACTTCTAATGAAATAAAGGCATTGATATAACGAGGTAAAAAGGCTAATCCATTGTCTGAATGTAATGGTTTAAAATCAGCAAACTTATCAGCAGTTCTTCCGCTTTGGAAACCAAAACGTTCAAAAATGCTATATGGTGCTTCAACTGATAGACAGTTAACATTTAATTTACCAGTTTGTTTAATTACATGATGAGAATAGTTTTGTTTATTGATGTTTACAGCGATTCGATTAGGTGAATCACTAACTTGAGTTACCGTATTAACAATTAAACCATTATCTTTTTTACCATCATTGCTTGTAACAACATATAAACCATAACCAATTTTAAATAACGCAGACATATCATGTTTATTAGCTTTATCATCAGATTGAGCAATGTAATCACGACATAATTCATCAGCTAAATTATCTAATGTTTCTGTTGTATCATTTTTAACAGCTGACTTAATAGTTACAGTAGTATCAGTAAATGTTAAGTTTTTACATCCTGAAAGCATTTCTTTCATTACTTTAGCAGCTAATGGAGCCCATGTACCATTTTCAATTAAGGCAACAGTACGATTTTGGAAATTTCTTTCAGTTAAATGATTAATAAAGTCTTTCATAAATGGGAAAATATCAGCATTATAAGTTGTTGTTGCTAATACTAATTTACCATAACGGAAAGCATCTTCAACAGCTTCTGCCATATCACAACGAGCTAAATCAAAAACAGAAACTTTTGGGCATCCACGTTCTGTAAGTTTGTTAGCTAATAATTCAACAGCTTTTTTAGTGTTTCCATAAACTGAAGTATAGGCAATAACCACACCTTCACTTTCAACACTATATGATGACCAGATATCATATAAGTTGATATAATATCCTAGATTTTCTTTTAAAACTGGTCCATGTAATGGACAGATAATTTCAATATCTAAATCAGCAGCTTTTTTAAGTAATGCTTGAACTTGAGCACCATATTTTCCAACGATACCAATGTAATAACGTCTAGCTTCACAAGCCCAGTCTTCTTCAACATCATTGGCACCAAATTTACCAAATCCATCTGCTGAAAATAGTACTTTATCTTTACTATCATAAGTAACCATTACTTCTGGCCAGTGTACCATTGGAGCAAAAACAAATGTTAGAGTATGTTCACCTAAGCTTAATGATTCACCATTTTTAACTGTTAATTTTTTAACATCAGGATCTAAATCAAAAAATTGATCCATCATTTTAAATGTTTTTACATTAGCTACAATAGTAGTATCTGGATAAGTTTTCATAAAGTTTTGAATATTAGCTGAATGATCTGGTTCCATATGTTGAACAACTAGATAATCAGGTTTTCTATTTCCTAAAACATCAGCTAAATTATCTAACCATTCATGAGTGAAATGAATATCCACAGTATCCATAACAGCAATTTTTTCATCTAAAATCACATATGAATTATATGCCATTCCATTAGGAACAACATATTGTCCTTCAAATAAATCAACTTGATGATCATTTACGCCTACATAGCGTATATCTTTTGTAACTTCCATATTATCCTCCTTTTTCTGTCAATAAAATTATAGTACATTGGTATTTTTAAATCAATTAATTGTAGATAATATTAGTAATTAATATTATCTAATAAAATATTGTATTTCATATAATGATTAGATTAATGACCTAGTCCACAGAAAGGCCCTGATGTTAGTATCCCGTATTTACATTTCATATAATGATTAGATTAATGACTATTACATTAAGCAATGGATTAAAAGTTGAACGTAAATTTACATTTCATTTAATGATTAGATTAGTAACGTATTTAATCTTGTCACTTTGTGGAAGTGATAAAAAATTTACATTTCATTTAATGATTAGATTAGTAACGAGCAGACTCACCATTTATCAAGAAAACATGTTCAATATTTACATTTCATTTAATGATTAGATTAGTAACGTAGACTATGACTTTTTAACAAATTCTTTAACTTTAATTTACATTTCATTTAATGATTAGATTAGTAACTTTGAATGCCACGTTAATTATAATGGCATTCAAAAAATTTACATTTCATTTAATGATTAGATTAGTAACAATAAACGGTGCTATTGACATAATTAACTATATACCATTTACATTTCATTTAATGATTAGATTAGTAACTAATTCTATAGTATACACGTCACAACTTACCTCCTTAATTTACATTTCATTTAATGATTAGATTAGTAACTAATCAAACTGTTTTGTTCCGTCATTTGTTCCATAAATTTACATTTCATTTAATGATTAGATTAGTAACCCGTTATTTTGAATTATTTAAACAAAAAAATTATAAGCAAATAACAATAATAAAAATAAATCAATAGTTTATTTGTTAATATAACTAATACTATTTATGATATTAAGAAAAAGATACTGTCGAACCCTGGGTGTTTTTGCATAATAAACATCGACAGATAAATTACAGTTAATATTTTAGCATATTGATTGTAGATAGAATATGTTTTTATCATAAATCTTTTATAAATAAATTATAGAATATTCTGTTTAAATTTGATAGTAAATGATAGCTATTATTTGAATATTATAGTTATTTTATTAATGATTGAAATAAAGTATTTCTATAGATTGGGATATAATTATAATAATTTTGTATTATCAATTAATTCAAGAAATTTATTAGTTGCAATTGATTGGGTTCGACGTTTTGGATAAGCAAAACCTATTGATCTTTTGGGTAATGGCTCAGTAGTTTGAATTTCATAGACTTGATTGCTATTTAAGTAATCTTGAGAAAATTCTTTGATCACACAAGAAATTCCTAGACCAGCTTTAGCAAAATCTAATAACAGATTATGGGCGCCTAATTCAATTGATGGTTTTAATAATAGACCTCTTTTAGCAAAAAAGTCATCGATACGATTTCTAGTGTTTGATGATTGTTCAAATAAAATTAGTGGTTCTTTAGCTAGTTCTTCAAATGAATAAATGTGGTTATCTTTTTTATTTGAAACAAAAATATCTTGAACCTGAAAACATTCTTTAATAATTAAATCATCATCTTTAATAGGGAGGTTTAAAAAACCTAGATCAATTTGATCGCTTTTTAATAATTCTCGTGTTTCTAAGCTAGTACGATTAATTACTTTGATTTTTACGCCAGGATATAATTGTTTAAATTTAACTATATAATTAGTTAAGAAATATTCACTAAAAGTATCTCCGGCCCCAATAGTTAATTGACCATCTTTTAAATCATGGAAGTTTGATAATTGGTTTTCTACACCGGTTATTAATGATAGAGCCTGGTCAATTTGTTTATGAAGTAGTTTACCTTCTTTAGTTAAACTTACTCCTTTAGAGTGACGGATAAATAATTGTATCTGTAGTTCTTTTTCGATGTTGTTGATTGTTTGGGAAACAGCTGATTGTGAAATAAATAGATTTCTAGCTGCAATGGAAAATGATAATGTATTAGCAGCTTCATTAAATATTTTATATTGTTCTAGTTTTATGTTCATAGTTTGCTCCTTATTATATTGGTATAAGTATGATTAATATCATTATCATAATTTATTAATTTTACTTATATCTAAAACTATATTATAATTATTTTGTAAATCAGTCAAACTCTTATTTTATCAATAAATATAATGCAATTTATTGATGGATTGTATATAATGTAAGAGTAAATAAGAAAGGTGTGAATTTGATGGCTGGAGTAGTCGTAGTTGGAAGTATGTGGGGCGACGAAGGTAAAGGAAAAGTAACTGATTATCTTGCCCAGAAAGCTGATGTAGTGGTTCGTTATGCAGGTGGAAATAATGCGGGTCACACAATTGTTTATGATGGAAAGAAATTTGCATTAAAGTTAATACCATCAGGTATTTTTAGTGGTCATGAAGTAATTATGGCTAATGGTATGGTTGTTAATCCAAAAGCATTTTTAGAAGAAGTTAAGTATTTAAATGATGCCGGAATTGACACAAGTAAAATTAAAGTAAGTGATCGTTGTCATGTTATTTTACCATATCATTTGGAAATTGATGAAATTCAAGAAAAACGCAAAGGTGCTAACAGTATTGGAACAACTAAAAAGGGAATCGGGCCTGCTTATACTGATAAATATAGTCGGATTGGTATTAGAATGGGTGAATTCATTGATGAAGAGTTATTTTTAGAGAGATTAAAAGAAACTTTCCCAATGAAATTAATGGAATATCCTGAATTAGAAGGTAAATTTACAGTAGAAAGTATTTATAATGAATATAAAGAATATGCCAAAGAAATTAAACCTTTAGTATGTGATACTGGAATGTTATTAGATCAATATTTACAAGAAGATAAAAAAG
>NZ_CALUXO010000059.1 GCF_944324745.1 uncultured Thomasclavelia sp.
CTAAGAAATTAAAAGCTGCGGGAATCGATGTGGATGTACCACATTATGCAATCAATGATATTCCAGCGGACACTGAAGTAGTAGTAACGCATCAATCATTAGTTGAACGAGTAAACAGTTTGTTACCTGATGTAGTGGTATTTCCAATTACTAACTTCATGGGTGGCGAAGAATATGACAACATTGTCGAAAAGTTAAAATAGGAGGATAAGGGAATGTATTCATCTCGGCAAGCAAAAATATTATCAATGTGTTTATTAAGGGATGATTACATCACTTATCAGGAAATATCAGCCGTTATTTCCATTAGTACCAGAACTATTATGCGTGAAATTAATCAAATGAAAAACTCTTTACAAGAAATGAATATTCAAATCCAAAGTAAAAAAGGGAAAGGAATATTAATCGTAGGTAGTGATGAAGCTAAACAAAACTTAATTATGGAAATCCAGGGATCTAAAATAGATTACATGGATAAAGTTGAACGTCAAGAGTTATTATGTTTAGAACTCTTACGGACTAAAGATATTCAGAAACTATTTTATTATAGTAATAAGTTTCAAGTTTCCGAAGCAACCATCTCCCATGACTTAGATGATCTAGAACCATTTTTTAATCAATATAAGATTAAATTGGTTAGACGGCCTGGTTATGGAGTTGAGCTGCAAGCTAGTGAGTCGGCAATTCGTCAGGCACTTTCAACAATTGTTAATAATACGGTCCAATATCATATTATGAATATGGATTTTGACCGTTATAATATTAAAGATGTAATTGAACAAATTACCGTATCCAATCATTCAAATATTAAAAAGCTATTAGATTATGAAGTATTAAAGATTATTTTAGGAGTTTTTAAAACTCATCATAAAGAATTAAATCTAGATGTTATGGCAAAGAGTTCTTATATCGGATTATTAATTCATCTAATGATCGCTGTTGCTCGAATCAAAGAAGGGGAAGCTCTAGGTGATAATCAGGAAATCTTTGGTTTGATTAATGATAAAGAAGCTTATCAAAGAGCAGAAAAAATTGTTGGCTATTTATCCAAAGCTTTCGATATTGAGTTTGAAAAAACTGAGTGTGCTTTTATTGCAATTCATCTTCAAAGTGCGAAAAAGACAATTATTTCCAACGATACGACAATCGATGAATACCATGACATAATTTTAAAAATGTTAAGCGTGTTTAATGATCATGGTTATAATTTATTTAATGATTATGAATTGTATCAAAGTCTTCAAGCTCATTTAAAACCAGCCATGGTGCGCTTAGAGTATGAATTACCGATATATAATCCAATGCTCTTTCAAATAAAAGAAAATTATTTACAAGTTTATCAATATACTAAAGAAGCATGTCAAGTAATTGAAGAAACATATAATTATCAAGTTAATGATGACGAAGCTGGTTATTTAGCATTACATTTTGCTGCTGCAATTGAACGTTATAAGACCACAAATTTAAAACCAATAACCATCGGGGTTGTTTGCAGCAGTGGAATTGGTATCTCTGCTTTGTTGATGGCTCGATTAAAACGAGTTGTTGATAAAAATGTCATTTTTGTTCCGCTTTCAATTACCGATGTTAAGGATCATCAATGCGAATTATTGGTTTCAACCTTTCAAATTGAAAATGCAATACATGTTACACCCCTTTTAAACCAGCAGGATGTGGCTAATGTTTTGCAAGCCATTAAAGAAACTCGAGAAAAAATAACAGTCGTAGCTAAACCCCAACAATCATACGATTTGTTTGAAATCTTAGAAGTCGTAAAAGTAATTATTGATAATATTAAGTTATATACATTGCCACATGAAATCAATAAACAAGAGTTAATTGTACAAGCCTGTCAATTAACTAATGATAATCCAAAACTTATCGCCCAGATAATGGAAAGAGAACAAAAAGGAAGTAATGTTTATAATAACTTTGGTTTTGCCTTGCTCCACGTTTCGACTGAGTTAGTTAATAATTGCCTTGTTCATATCTTTAGGCCAGATCAAAGTGAATTTACCAGTGAAGAATTAGCGAATGTTAAGCTTGTGTTATTGATGCTAATACCCAAAGATGCTTTAACATCACAAAAGAAAATTATGTCTTATATTTCGTCACAATTAATTGAAAATAATGATTTTTATCAGCAGTTAATTACTGGTGATAACGAAACAATAAAAGATGTGTTTAATAATTTATTACAAAAATATACAATTGATTTGATTAAAGAGGAGGGAAAATAGATGGCTAGAATTAATGTATACTTTGCCTGTGATGCCGGTATGGGTTCTAGTGCTTTAGGGGCCAGTTTATTAAAAAGATATGTTGGTTCAAATATCAAAGTTTCTAATTGTTCCATCTATTCCATTCCTCAAGAATGTAATATCGTTATCGTGCATCAAGAATTGATAAACCAGGTAACTAATCAATATCGTTATTTGAAAGTATATTCGATTGACCATTTTCTAGATGAAAATAAATTAAAAGAAATATCAAAGGAGATAGAGGAAATGGCAAATGATAATATTTTAGCAAAAGAATCAATTGTGCTAGATTGTAAATCTTGTACTAGTGATGAAGCAATCGTAGCAATTGGAAAATTAATGCAAGATAAAGGTTATATTGAAGAACCTTATATTCAAGGGATGTTGAATCGTGATCATGAATTAACAACATATATTGGTAATGGATTAGCGATTCCTCATGGTGAATATGATGTAAAAGATTATGTAATTAAACCAGGGATGGCAGTAATGATTTACCCTGATGGAATTGATTGGAATGGAAATGAAACTAGAATTGTGATTGGAATTGCAGCTAATGGAAATGATCATATGGCAATTTTAAGTAATATTGCTTTAAAACTTTGTGAAATGGAAACTGTAAATGAAATAGTATCTTCTAAAGATATTGACTTTATCTATGATGTGTTGACAAAGGAATAAAAAGATGATTATTACAGTTACTTTAAATCCAGCAATCGATAAAACAGCTCAAGTGGAAACGATGGTTCCTAATGGATTAAACCGTTTAAGCAATGTCATGCTTGATGTTGGTGGTAAAGGAATCAATGTTTCTAAAGCTATCAAAGAATTAGGTGGCAAATCAATTTGTACCGGATTTGTGGCTGGAAGTAATGGTGAATGGATTGAAAATGAATTAGATCGCATGGGTCTTAAATATAGTTTTGTTCATGTTGATGGAAACACTAGAATGAATTTAAAAGTCTTAGATAAGGAAATGAATTTAACGGAGTTAAATGAAACGGGACAAGAAATTAATTCTGAAGATTTATCTAAATTTAAAGAAAAATTAATGAACATGGTTAATCCTGGTGATATGGTTGTTTTATCAGGAAGTGTTCCTAAAGGTGTTCCAACTACTATCTATCGAGATTTGATTGTTTTATTAAAAGAAAAAGGAGTTAAGGTGATTTTAGATGCTGATGGTGATTTATTCACTTATGGTGTTGAAGCCGGACCTGACTTGATCAAACCAAATAAATATGAGTTATGTAAATACTTTGGATTAAGTGAAGATGTAAACGAAATTGAATTGATTGATAATGCTCGTAAGTTACTATACAAGGGAATTGAAACAATTGTAATTTCGCTTGGATCTAAAGGAGCAATCTTTATTACTAGTGATGAAGTTGCACAAGTTCCTGGATTAGACATTATCCCTCATTCAGCAGTTGGTGCTGGAGATTCAATGGTAGGGGCATTAGCTTATGGAATTAGTCAAAATCAAGAATTAATTCCGTTGATTAAATTGTCTGTAGCAACTTCAGCCGGAGCTGTTATGACTAAAGGAACTAAACCACCACATATTTCAATGGTTGAAATGTTAATGAAAGAAGTAGAAATCAATTTTAGATAGTTAGGAGATAAAGTGATTATGAAAACAAAAGCAGTACGTTTATATGGTGTCGATGATATTAGATTAGAAGAATTTGAATTACCAGAAATTAAAGATGATGAAATTTTAGTTAAGGTTGTATCCGATAGTATCTGTATGTCAACTTATAAAACAGTAAAACAAGGGGCCAAACATAAACGGGTTCCTAATGATGTTTATGATAATCCAATTATTATTGGACATGAATTTGCCGGAGATATCGTCAAAGTTGGTAAAAAATGGCAAGATAAATTTAAGCCAGGTCAAAAATTTGCACAACAGCCAGCTATTCCGGGACAAATGGAATCACCAGGTTATTCATATCGCTGGTGTGGTGGTGACACTGAGTATTGTATCTTCCCAAATGATATTATTGAAGCTGGATGCTTATGGACTTTTGAAGGAGATAGTTATTTCGCTGCTTCAGTTGCAGAACCAATGTGTTGTGTAATTTCTGGATTCCATACACATTACCACACTGTTCCTGGATGCTATGATCATGTTATGGGAACTAAAGAAGATGGAAATATCATTATCCTAGGTGGTTGTGGACCAATGGGACTTGGAGCAGTAAGTTATTCATTAACTTATGAAAATAAACCAAAACGAGTTGTCGTTACGGATATTGATGATACTAGAATTGCTCGGGCTAAAGAAGTAATTTCTGAAGCTGATGCCAAAGCTCATGGTGTCGAATTACATTATGTAAATACAGCTGCAATGGAAGATCAAGTTGCTGAATTAATGAAAATTACTGATGGACATGGTTATGATGATGTCTTTGTCTATATTCCAAATCAAGCAGTCTGTGAAATGGCCAGCAAGCTATTAGCTTATGATGGAAATTTAAACTTATTTGCCGGTCCAACTGATCCAAATTTCTCGGCTATGATGAATTTATATAATTGTCACTATTCACGTCATCGTATCTTAGGAAGTACTGGTGGCACTATTGATGATATGAAAGAAGCAATTGATAAAGATGCTAAAGGTTTGATCAAATCTGCAGTTATGATTACTCATATCGGTGGTTTGAATGCTGTTTGTGAAACAACTAAAAATTTACCAAATGTACCAGGTGGTAAAAAATTAATTTATACTCATATCGATATGCCACTTACAGCTATTGATGATTTTGAAAAATTAGGGGAAACTAATGATTTATTTAAACAATTAGCTGAGGCTACTAAGAAAACAAATGGATTATGGAATAGTGAAGCAGAAAAGATTTTATTAAACTATGGTAAGACAGAGGCTTAATTTAAGCCTCTTTTTAAAAAATGAAAACTTTTGATCAAAAATACTACGATTTATTAGAAAAACGTTTTCCAACTATTCAATCTATTTGTCATCGAATTATTCAGTTACAGGCAGTTTTAAATTTACCTAAAGGGACAGAACATTATATATCAGATTTACATGGAGAATATAAGGCTTTTCGTCATTTGATGAATAATTGTTCGGGGGTTATTAAAGAAAAAGCAATCTTTTTGTTTAATACAGAAATGGACAATCAGGCAATCGATGAATTTTGTTTTTTAATTTATTATCCAGATATCATTTTAAAACAAAGCCATGATGATAAATGGTATCAAGATAACATTTTAAAATTAATTCGCTTAGCTCGCTATATTACATCAAAATATACCCGTTTAAAAGTCCGGAAAGCCATAGCAAGTGAATACGGGGATATTATTGACGAATTAATTCACGCTCAATTAGATGAAATGGATCAACAGTATATCTATCATCTTCAAATCATTAAAACAATTATCGATTTAGATGAACAAGATCAATTCATGAAAATAATTATTTCGATTATCAAATCATTTGCCATTGAGTCATTGCATATTTTAGGCGATATTTTTGATCGTGGTAAACATCCCGATTATATTATTGATGATTTAATTGATTATGATCAAGTCGATATTCAATGGGGTAATCATGATGTTTTATATATGGGCGCATTTTTAGGAAATGAAGCCTGTATTATTACCGTTGTCAAAAATTGTGTTCATTATCAAAATATTGAGCTGTTAGAAAAGGGGTATGGAATTTCACTACGGATGTTATCGATGTATGCCAGTAAAAAATATCCGCAGATGGATTATATGCAATCATTGCATCAGGTTTGTCTAGAGATGCAATTGAAATTAGAAACACAACTGATTAAAAAGTACCCCGAATGGCAAATGGATTATCGGATTACTATTAATAATATTGGACCGTTATCAATTGAAGAAGAATTGATTTTAAAAGATCTCCAAAAGAGTTTTAAAAAGAGTGTGCGACTTCAAAAACATATTGAATTTTTATTTGAAAAGGGATCATTATATTTAAAAACTAATCATAATTTATTATTACATGGCTGTGTTCCATTAGATGAAGATGGTGATTTTCATCTATATAATCATTTTAATCATCAATTAAAAGGGAAAGCTTATTATGATTTTGTCAATTCCAAAATTAAAAACTGTTATTTTGATCATGATAAAGAAGCCATCGATTATTTATGGTATTTATGGTGTGGACAGTATTCACCATTATGTGGTCGTAAAATTGTTTTAGATCAGAATTGCCCAGAAATAAAAAATGCTTATTATCAGCTGACGAATAATGAAGCAATTTGTTTAAAAATCTTACAAGAATTTGGTTTGGATGAGCAACATTGCATGATTATTAATGGTCATACTCCAGTTGAAGAAATTAAAGGGGAAAGTCCGTTGAAGGGAAATAATCGTTTAGTAGTGATCGATGGTGGCTTTTGTTTTCAAAATCAACGCAAAACCGGAGTGGCCGGGTATACATTAATTAATAATTCTCATGGAGTTTTGATCAAAACACACCAAATCCATCTTGGTGAATATGATATTCATCATGATATGCAATATAATTCGAAGATTGTTTATACGCGAAAGAAACAAGAAATGGTTAAGGATACTAAAAAGGGTGAAATGATTCAAGAGGAAATTGATGATTTAAAAAAACTGTTAATTAGAAAACGACGAATTTTACAAAAATGAATGATTTAATTAGTTGGAAAATGTTTTAATGGTAGTAATAATATGGTGATTTTATGGGGATTTTTGTTTGATTATTTAAATATTTTTTTAGAAGATGTTAATAAAAAATGCTGATTTTACTAGTACTTCAGCATTTTTTTCATAATTTGATAAAAATTTTGAACATCAAACTATTTACAAATAGCTAGATTTTGTTATAATGTGTGCGTAATAAACACGAGGAGGAAAT
>NZ_CALUXO010000060.1 GCF_944324745.1 uncultured Thomasclavelia sp.
AGCAAGGCTGGAAATGAACATGCCCTAGTGATGATTACGATCAAAGATAAAGAAGGGCATTATGATAATCAGGAGATTCAAAAGGAATCGAAGCGACTTAAGGACTTGATGCAAACTAATCTAAGAAAGAGCGATATTTTTAGTCAGTATAGTCTGACGCAGTATTTCATGCTTATTCATGCACCAAAGTTAAGTGGAATCGAAAGTGCTGTCAATCGGATCATCAATTATTTCAATGATGAAAAACAAAATGATAGTATTTATTTAGAAAATAAAATTGAAAAAGTTACTTTTTAAACTATCAAGACTATAAACAGATTGGGTTTATAGTCTTTTTTTATTTCTACAACCAAAACTCTTACATTATATCTAACTTCTTATTATTCCTACTAAATCAATTTTCCTTTATTTTAACAACTTAAATTATTCCTTTGATAAGATAAAAATAGTCAATATTTTACTAAAAACTCTATATCTACAATAGAGTTTTGATGTTAAAATATTAACAAGAAAAACAAAGTGGGTGATAAAATGGAAAAACTTAGTATAGGAAAAATGGCTTCCTTAAATAATACTACCATTCAAACATTAAGACTATATGATAAAATGGGTATTTTAAAACCGATATTCATCAATGAAGAAACTGGTTATCGATATTATGATATTAAACAATGCGCCAAGCTTGATATGATCCAGTATATGAAAGCAACGGGAATGGAACTAAAAGAAATCAAAGATGTTTTTGAACATCAGGATATTTCTTTATTAAATGAAGTATTAAGAAAGCATTTAACCCAGCTGGACCAGCAAATCGAGGCATTAAAGTTATCTAAAAAAGCGATAACTCGAATGAGCGATAGTTTTGATCGTTATCTAAAATCACCTAAAGATGGAATGATTACTTTAGAGTATATTGAAGAAAGAAAAATCTATTATTCATATACTAATACTAATTTTTATGATTATGGAATTGAAGTTTATGAAAATCTTTTAAGAGAATTAAAACATGAAATGAAAAAAGTCGCTTTACCAAATATTTATTATTATAATGCTGGAACGATCATTTCTAAAGAAAACTTTATTAAAAAGCAATTTATCTCTAATGAATTATTTGTCTTTGTCGATGAAGAGATTTTTGAATATCCCCAAATCAAGACCTTAGCTAGTGGTATGTATGTTTGTATGTATTGTGATGACTTTGATAAAGAAAAGGAATATATAATGCAATTATATCAATATATTGAAGACCATCATTATCAAATTACTGGTGATTATATTTGCGAAGTCATCAGTGAATTATTGATGAACGATAAGAAACGACAAATGTTTATTCGCCTGCAAATTCCAGTTAAATTTTAATAATCGATTGACTCTACTATGACAATAGGGATTAGAATAAAAGTATAGAAAGAAGACATAATAAATAAACGGAGGCGATAAATATGAATAATGAAAAAATTCGAGTAGTTCAATATGGTTGCGGAAAGATGGCTAAGTATACCATTCGTTATCTTTATGAAAAAGGAGCGGAAATTGTTGGTGCCATCGATGTTAATCCAGATATTGTCGGTATGGATATCGGTGATTATGCTGAGTTAGGTTTTAAAACTGGTATCAAGATTTCTAGTGATGTTGATGAAGTATTAGATAATTGTGATGCTGAAGTGGCGGTAGTAACCTTATTTAGTTTTGTTGAAGATTGTTATAAGATGTTTGAAGATTGTGTTAAACGGGGTATTAATGTGATTACTACCTGTGAAGAAGCAATTTATCCTTGGACGACTAATCCAGCTTTAACTAATCGCTTAGATCGTTTAGCTAAAGAAAGTGGCTGTACGATCGTTGGTAGTGGAATGCAGGATATTTTCTGGATCAATATGGTTAGCCAGGTAGCTGCTGGATGTCATACGATTAAAAAGATTGAAGGAGCGGTCAGCTATAATGTTGAAGACTATGGATTAGCCCTAGCTAAAGCACATGGAGCGGGATTTACGCCAGAGGAATTTGAACGTGATGTGGCTCATCCTGAAGAAATAGTGCCTTCATATGTTTGGAATTCTAATGAATCATTATGTAATCGTTTAGGCTTAACAATTAAATCTCAATCACAAAAATGTGTCCCATATTTTTATGATAGTGATCTGTATTCTCAAACTTTAGGAGAAACGATTCCTAAAGGAAATTGTATTGGAATGTCAGCTGTGGTTACGACTGAAACAAATCAAGGGATCACAATTGAAACCCAATGTATTGGTAAAGTGTATGGACCTGATGATGGGGATATGTGTGATTGGAAGATTATTGGAGAACCAGATGTTGAATTCCATGTGGTAAAACCAGCAACAGTGGAACATACATGTGCGACGATCGTTAATCGAATTCCAAGTGTTTTAAATGCTCCAGCGGGTTATATTACTGTTGATAAATTAGATGAAATTAGTTATTTAACTTATCCAATGCATTTATATGTAGAATAATATTTTAATGATTACTTTTACTTGGTTTA
Source organism: uncultured Thomasclavelia sp. (assembly GCF_944324745.1). GTDB lineage: Bacteria > Bacillota_I > Bacilli_A > Erysipelotrichales > Coprobacillaceae > Thomasclavelia. The sequence continues at coordinate 2,507 of NZ_CALUXO010000060.1, forward strand.
AAGGAAGTAGATTTTTCTACTTCTTTTATTTTATCCTGGTCTTTTTTTATTTATGTTTCGTAAGGATTAATAGAGGTGATAAAAAATGACTAGAAAGCAAAATAAAAACTTTACCATTAAATATAACTATTCATTAGTAAAAGATGATCTGATTAAGATTTTGGAACAAAGTTTTATTCAATACTATCAAACGACCATAAAAGAAAAGTCGATTTAAGTCGATTAAAAGTAATCATCCTAAAAGATAATTTTATGCTATAATACATGCGATGATGCTTTATTAATTAGGGAGGATAAAGTGTTAAATTCATCAAATAATAATTTTTCAAATTATCAAGTAGCGGCTTATGAGCGTTTATCCAAAGAAGATGATGGTTGTGATGAAAGTTCATCAATTGCCAGTCAAAAAATGATCATTGAATCTTTTGCCAAGTTTAATAATTTTACGATTATTAAACATTACTTTGATGATGGTTTTACCGGTTCTAATTTTAAACGTCCTGGTTTTCTAGCCTTAAAAGAAGATATTGAAGCCGGTTTGATTAATTGTGTCATTGTCAAGGATTTATCGCGTCTAGGAAGACAGTTATATGAAACCGGTAATTATATCGAAGAATATTTTTTATCAAAGCAGGTTCGTTTTATTGCCATTAATGATGGTTATGATTCTGAAATCGGAGATGCGATGTTAGGTATTAGATTGAGTGTTAATGATCTATACTTGCGAGATACTTCCAAGAAAATTCGAACTACTTTTGATGTTAAAAGAAAAAAAGGGGATTATATTGGTTCTTTGGCTAAGTATGGTTATCAAAAAGATCCTAATAATCCTAAACGATTGATTCCTGATCATGAAGTGGCCTGGGTCGTTGTCTTGATTTTTAAATGGCTGGCTAGTGGTGTGGGAACCAGTGTTATTGCTCAAAGGCTGACAGAGCGAAAGATTGCTATTCCTTCGATTTATAAACAGGAACATCGTTTATCTAAACAAGAATCGTTAAATGAAGGAAAGGGCATCTGGCGGCCCCAGACAGTTAGAAGTATTGGCAGTGATCAAATGTATCTAGGGCATATGGTTCAAGGCCGGTGGAAGAAACTGAGTTATAATTCGAAAAAACTAATTGAATTACCGGAAGCTAAATGGATTATTGTCAAAAATACCCATGAACCCTTAGTTTCTAAAGAATTATTTGAGCAAGCCCAGCTTACTTTAAATAAAGCGAAGAAATATCGGGCTCGAAAAGAAAAACAGTATTTATTGCAAGGCTTGCTGAAATGTCATGAATGTCAGCACAATATTAGTATTTATCAAAAGAAAAATAAATATAGTGTTTCTTTAACGACAGAATGTAATTATTATTCAAAATATAGCAAATACCATCTTTGCACGAGTCATCGTCTTAATTATCGATTATTAGAAGCCGAAATATTAGCTTTTTTAAAAAATATTGGAACTAAAATAGTAGAAAATTATGATATCGAGTTATTAGTTGATAAATGTCTAGCTTTAAAATCAACTGGAAAAAACCAGCTACAAGAGCATTTAAAGCAACTGGAACTGGAATTAAAAAAGGTCCAAAATATTTTAACTCGTTTATATGAAGATCGTTTAAATGAAGTTATTTCATTAAATCAATATACTTTGATGGCTCAAAAATACGAGCAGCAGCTATCTGTAATTGAAAATAAGTTGCAAGAGGTAAAAAAACAGTTAAACAAGATCGATGATCATAATAAAAGTGAAAAGAGAAAACAGTGTGAAGATATAGTGATTAGATTTATGAAATTTGAAATAGTCAGTCATGAACTGATGTATCAGTTAATTGAAAAAATTGAAATTGATCAAGATAAAAATGTTGAAGTGTTTTTTAAAGCAAATTTACAAAAATATCTTGATTAACACATTAAATAATTGGTAGTATCGTAATCACCTTGTTACAGGGGTTACATTGCCATTGATGTCTTATGGCGGGTCGTCATTAACGATCACATTAATTGCCATGGGATTGGTATTAAATATTTCAAAATCAACTTATTAATGGTATACTACTACTTAGAGGTGAGAAAATGAAAGTAATCGTTGGAGCTGGAGGTACAGGAGGTCATTTATATCCTGCTTTAGCTTTAGTTGAATATATAAAAGAAGTAGAACCAGATAGTCAATTTTTGTTTGTTGGAACGAAAGATCGGTTAGAATCAGAAGTAGTTCCCAAAATGGGATATGACTATATTGGTTTAAATGTTAGAGGTTTAGTTGGAAATCCAATTAAAAAAGGTATTGCGGCTTTAATTTTTGTAAAGTCGATTTTTACGGCTAAAAAAATAGTTAAGAAATTCAATCCGGATATCGTCATTGGCTTTGGTGGTTATCCAAGTGCCAGTATTGTCGAAGCGGCAGCCCGTTTGGGTTATAAAACAATGATTCATGAACAAAATTCGATCATCGGTTTAACTAATCGAATTTTAGTTAAAAGTGTCGATCGAATTGTTTGCTGCTATGATAAAGCTTATGAAGCTTTTCCTAAAGAAAAGACTTATAAATTAGGAAATCCTCGAGCTAGTGTCATCGCTAAAATTGAACCAAAAGATATTTTCAGTAAATACAATTTAGATAAAAATAAACCATTAGTAACTATCGTAATGGGTTCTTTGGGTTCAAAATCAGTTAATGAAAAAATGATAGAATCATTAAAAACTTTTGAAAAAAAGGATTATCAGGTGTTATATGTAACAGGTAAACCTTTTTACCAGGAAATGTCACAACAATTAGGTAATTTAAGTGCTAATGTTAAATTAGTACCTTATATTGATGACATGCCATCAGTATTAAAAAGTACAACTTTAGTTGTATCCAGAGCCGGAGCTTCAACGCTTGCTGAAATTACGGCAGTTGGAATTCCATCAATTCTAATTCCTAGTCCTTATGTTGTGGCTAATCATCAAGAATATAATGCTTTGGAATTAGCCAACAACAATGCAGCTATGATGATTTTAGAAAATGAATTAAATAGCCAGGATTTTGTTAAACAGGTTGATGAAATTATCAACAATCAAATGTTACAGGAAAGTATGAAACAAAATGCTAAGGCATTAGGTAAACCTAATGCCTGCCAAGATATATATCAATTAATAAAAGAAATGTAGGAGATAGAAATGAATTTTTCTCAAATAAAAAAGGATTTAGAAACTTTAGATGTTGGAGCAATGATTGAAGATGAGCCAATGTATAAACATACTACTTATAAAGTAGGAGGGCCAGCTCGCATCTATTTAAAGGTAAAAGATATTGCAAGTTTAGTTAAAACGATTAAATATTGTAAAGAAAATGATGTTGATTTTATGGTTATTGGTCGCGGATCTAATCTTTTGATCAGTGATCGTGAATATGAAGGAATTGTTATTTCATTAAACGAATGTTTTAATCAAGTGGAAATAAAAGATAATATCATTAGGGCTCAAGCTGGAGCCTTGATGATTAATTTGGCCTATCAGGCCGCTAAAGAAGGACTTAGCGGTTTTGAATTCATGGGAGGAATTCCCGGATCAATCGGTGGTGGCATTTATATGAATGCTGGTGCCTATAAATATGATATTGCCAGTGTTGTTAAAAGTGTTACGTTATTAGATGAAAATTATCAGGTAGTAACTTATGATAAAGATCAGATGAAGTTTTCTTATCGCCATTCAATTTGTCAGGAAAACCGTAATCTAATTGTTTTAGAAGCTCAGTTTGAAATGACTAAAAAAGCTCCTGAAGAAATTAGAGCGGTATTAGATAAACGAAAAGCTCGTCGGATGGAAACGCAGCCATGGGATAAACCAAGTGCTGGTAGTGTATTTAGAAATCCTGAAGACCGTCCAGCTTGGAAGTATATTGACGATTGTGGTTTAAGAGGGTATGAAATTGGTGGTGCTTCAATTTCCAGCAAGCATCCAAATTTTATCGTCAATAATGGTTATGCCAGTGCTAAAGATATTTATGATTTGATTATGTTAGTTCAAACAAAAGTTTATGAAAAATTTCAGATTAAATTTAAACGTGAAGTAGAGTTAGTTAATTGGGAGTAGATTATGGCAAAGGAGCAGCAAAAAATAATTTATAATTATTATGATCAAGAACAGGTAAAAGCTTATAATCGTCAAATTAAAGCTAAAAAAAGAAGAAGACGGCGCATAGCTTTAGCTATTATTATTCTTATTGTTTTAATTGTGGGATTTTTTATTAGTGATTATAGTCGGTTACAGACAATTACAGTTACTGGTAATGAAAAAGTAACTACCGAAGAAATAATCGCTGCTTCTAATATTCAACTACATCATGATTTTACTTTTTTTACTAGTTTAGATAGTGCTAAAGAAGCAATCGAAAATACTTCGTTAATTAAAAGTGCCACAGTAAGCAAAGATTTATTTGGTAATGTTACTATCTCAGTTGAAGAAGCAGAGCCAATTGGTCAGGCAACTATTGATGGTTCTTTATATGTTATTTGTCAAACTGGTCGTGTAGTTCAAGATACAACGGGAAATTTAAGTAATTTTGTTCAAAGATGTCCGGTTATCAGTGGTTTTGATTTAGATCATTTTAAAGCTTTTGCCAGTGAGTTTGCCAGTTTACCAACACAGGTAATCAACCAGATTTCTGAAGTGCATTATGCACCAGAAAATGTAGTCGATACCCGTTGTGAATTTATTATGGATGATAGTAAAGTTTTATATGTTTTATATGATGATATGGCAACGCAGTTAGCTAATAATAACTATTCGACGATCATGGAACAGTTCCCTGATCAAAAATACTATGATTTCTGTGGTAAATATGTTTATGCATATAATTAATTTTTTAATTCGAGGTAGCTTAAACTAGTTTAAAAATTGCTGTATTTATGCTAAGATTGTATATATACTAAGAAAAGGGGATACGTGATGAAAGATATTTATGCTGTATTAGATATCGGAAGTGCAACTTTGAAGTTTTTAGTTGCCGAAATAAATAGTATTAACGTAAATGTACTTTTTGTCAAAACTGTTCCAAGTCATGGAGTAAAAAAAGGTACTATAGAAGATGATCGTATCTTAGCTAGAGACATAAAAAAATTAATTGAAGAAGCAGAAAAATTTTTAGAAACAAAAATTACGAGTGTTGCTTTAACGATTCCAACGATAAAAGCTAAATTATATCAAAGTGATAGTAGTATCAGCTTATCAGAAGAAGGTTCTAAGATCACTAGTGAAGATATTGTTCGGGTCTTACGGCTTTCTGCCAAGTTTAAACGCTCGAAAGATGAAGAAGTTGTTTCCATTATTCCAGTCCGTTATCATAGTGATAAAGGCGCTACAACTGAAGCTCCATTAGGGGAAGTATCTAGAAACTTGATTGTGGATTCTTTAATTATTACAACTAGTAAAGAATTATTATATCCATATATTTCAGTCGTAGAAAAATGTGGAATTGAAGTACTTGATATTACTATCAATGCTTTTGCTTGTGCTAATGAAGCATTTGATGCTGTCTATTTACAAGAAGGAGCATTGTTGATTGATATGGGACACAAAACGACAACAGTGTCTTTTTATAAAAATGGCTATTTACAATATTTGACAGTCTGTCAAGTTGGTGGTTATGATTTTACCCGTAAAATAGCGCAAAATATGCAAATTTCGATGAATCAGGCGGAAACCTATAAAATTAAATACGGTTCTTTAGATGTTGATAAGGGTCAAAATGATATTATTCATACAACCTCATCAAAAGATGGTAATCGTGATTTTACGCAACAGGATCTAGCTGATTTATTAAATGAAACGGCATATGAAGTAATGAATAAAATCAAAGAAAAAATCGCAGTTATTGAAGATATTGGAAAATATGAAGCTTTGATCGTTGGTGGTGGCGGTGAGCTGGAAATGCTTGATGATGTTGCTAGTCAGGTTCTTGACTGCTCAGTTCGTCGTTATCGTCCTGATACGATTGGAGCTCGAGAGATGTCATTAGTTGGTGCCATTGGAATGGTTTATTATCTGATGGAACGCAAAAATGTAATTGGTAATTATACGCCATCGTTAGTATTGCCAGAAGTTACTAATACAATGGCGATTAGATTTAAGGGACTGACAAAGTCAGCTCCTAAAAATCAAGGAAAGAAAGTATCTAAAATTTTAGATTCGTTTTTTAGTGAAGATTAATTTAGTGAAGATTAATATAAAAAGAGAGGATATATTGTCATGAGTGAAGAATTAGGATTTGAACAAGTTGCTAAAATTAAAGTAATTGGTATTGGCGGTGGCGGTAATAATGCTGTAAATCGAATGGTAGAAGAAGGAGTCGAAGGAGTCGAATTCTATGTTGCTAATACAGATTTACAAGTGTTAAGACGTTCACCAGTAGAAAATAAAATTGAATTAGGTCGTGATTTTACTAAAGGATTAGGAGCTGGAGGTGACCCTGAAAAAGGGAAAAAAGCGGCTTTAGAATCTGAAAATGAAATCCGTCAAGTTTTAGATGGTGCCGATATGGTATTCATCGCTGCAGGAATGGGTGGTGGAACTGGAACCGGTGCTGCACCAGTTTTTGCTAAAATTGCTCGTGAATTAGGAGCTTTAACGGTTGGGGTTATCACTAAACCATTTACTTTTGAAGGAATGAAACGTAAAAAACAGGCGATTGCTGGAATTGAAGAATTACGAGCTAATGTCGATTCAATTATTACTGTTTCTAATGACCGTTTGTTACAACTTATCGGTGGTCGTCCAATGCAGGAAGCTTTTAGAGAAGCTGATAATGTGTTACGTCAAGGAGTCCAAACAATCACTGATTTGATTGCTATTCCAGCTTTTATCAATCTAGACTTTGCTGATGTTTCAGCAGTTATGAAAAATCGTGGTAATGCCTTGATCGGTATTGGAATGTCTTCAGGTGATGATAAGGCTAAAGAGGCTGCTAAACGAGCTATCTCTTCACCATTACTAGAAGTATCTGTTGCTGGAGCTAAAGATGCTATCATCAATGTTACAGGTGGGCCTAACATCTCATTATTTGATGCTAATATTGCTTTAGAAACTATTTCTCAAGAAGTTGGAAATGATATTAATACATACTTAGGGATTGCCATCAATGAAAACTTAGATGATGAAATCATCGTAACGATCATCGCAACTGGTTTTGAAGATGCCAGCGAAGAAGAAATGGAACCACGGACCAATGTTTTAAAGAAAAAAAATGATGGTGATGTTATCCCATCAATGGCTCGTTTTGAAGAAGAAGACGATGATGATGAAAATGATGACTTCCCACCTGCATTTATTAAAAATAGAAGAATCTAATAAGCTAACGATTGTTAGCTTATTTTTTAAATAGGAGGTAAAAGTGATGAAAATTGGATTTATTGGAATGGGAAATATGGCTGGTGCTATTGCCGGAGGTATTGTTAAAAGTGGTTTTATTGATGGAAAACAGGTTTATGCTTTTGATATCGATGAAACTAAGTTAGAAAATGTTAATAAACAATATGGTATTAATAGCTGCCAAAGTGAAGTAGAATTAGTTAATCAGGTTGATTTAGTTATTATAGCTGTTAAACCTAATATCGTTGAAAGTGTCATTGATAAAATCAAACAAGCATTAGATAACAAAGCCATTGTTTCAATTGTTGCTGGTTACGATTTTGAACGTTATAATCAACTTTTACTAAAAACAACGCGGCATTTAACGGTTATGCCTAATACACCAGCTTTAGTTTTAAATGGAATGACGTTGCTGGAAAAAGAAAGCTCACTTACAGAAACCGAATTTGATTTTACTAAAAAAATGTTTGAAAGTATTGGGGAAGTGGTAATTTTACCAAGTTATCAAATGAAAGCCGGTGGCGCAATTAGTGGTTGTGGACCAGCATTTGTTTATATGTTTATTGAAGCAATGGCTGATGGTGGCGTTGATTTAGGATTACCTCGTGATGTAGCTTATAAACTGGCAAGCCAAACAATCATTGGTTCGGGAATGATGCAAAAAGAAAGTTCTTTACACCCAGGAATCTTAAAAGATCAGGTTTGTTCCCCAGGAGGTATTACGATTAAAGGCGTTGCTACCCTTGAAGAAAATAATTTTAGAAGTGCAGTAATTAAAGCAGTAAAAAATTCAAAATAACGAATATTATTAGATAAAATTTGCACCTATCAGTAAGAATTTTGGTTGCTATTGGTATTGATTGAGTAAAAAATGTGTGATAGAAATAGATTAGTTTGACTATACCAAATAGATGAAACAATGATTTGTAATTATGTAGTGAAGTCATATTTTTTGCCTAGAATGTCTGATGTTGGATTAGATATTGACAGTAGAAAATCTAAACTGCTTTCTAAAGAAGATATTCTAATAATAGCGAAAAAGCACAGGATTAAACTTAAGCGAAATCAATGAACATATCAGTATTGTAAAATAGTAAGATGCAGACATAAAATCGATGAGAGCTATTTGTGGTGGTAAAATTCGTTGTACACTCTTTGGGTCAAAAGAGCTGCAGGAGAGGCGACGTCTGCCAATGGTTTCTCATCGATAATTAATATGATGAAATGCAAATAAAGAAGATTATGATCGATATTACAAAATACTATTTCTGCAGATCATTTTCTATGAAATTCATTTAAAAAATATTGATAGTTTTTTAATTTGAAACTAGGGTAGGTTAATCTTTTATAAAATATCAGATATTTATATATATAAGTTGCGAAAAATAAATTTCTAAAACGAAAAGTTAAATTCCACTTTAGATAAATAAAAGTGGAATTTAACTTTTCGTTTTAGATTAAATAAATTGAATTTATAAGCAAATGATAAACATAGAATAAAATGATACAATATTAAAGAGGCAGGTATGACATGAAAATCTACGTTTTTATCAAATTTTTGCTTAACAAGATTTTTATTTTTTAAAATTAACATCTACAATAAATCTCATTGTGCTCATCTTTTTATTGTTTAGAGATCTGTTGTTAAACACTATAATTTAGATATAAAAACTACTAAAGAAAGGAAAAAGATTATGAAACGGATAACGACTGGTACTAAAAACTTTAAAGAATTCTTTGATAATAATTATTACTATGTTGATAAGACAATGCTGATTGAAGATGTCATAAGTGATAAAGTTATTTTCTATACCAGACCAAGAAGATTTGGTAAGACATTAAATATGAGCATGCTTTATTATTTCTTTTCCAATAAAGAAAAAGATCATGCTTATCTATTTGATGGATTAGATGTTTCCAAACATCAAGAACTGATGATCCATCAAAATAAGTATCCGGTTATCTTTATTAGTTTAAAGGATATGCAAGCTTTAAATATGGAAGAACAAAAAAATCAATTTTCTTTTTTAATTTCATTTTTAATTAAAGGATTTCCAGAATTGTTAGATAGTCCTAAATTGGATGATGATGACAAATATCGATTGGATAAACTTAAAACTTCAAAAGGTTCACTCTATGAATTAAAAAATAGTTTATTTTTAATCAGTCAATGTTTGTATAAGTATTATCAAAAAAAGTCATTATTCTAATTGATGAATACGATGTCCCATTGCAAAGTGCTTATAATCATGGTTACTATGATGAAATGGTTGATTTTTTAAGAAGTGTTTTTTCATCAGCTCTTAAAACTAATGATGCTTTAGAACGAGGAATACTTACTGGTTGTTTAAGAATAGCTAAAGAAAGCATTTTTACTGGTCTTAATAACTTTACAGTAAGACCAATAACAAGTCAGTACGCTGCTGATTGTTTTGGTTTTACCCAAAAAGAAATCGATGAGTTATTAACTTATTATCATTTAAATGAAAAGCGTGATGAAATAAGAAACTGGTATGATGGCTATTTGTTTGGTGATCAAGAAATTTATAATCCATGGAGCACTCTTAATTTTATTAAAGAATTGTTGGGAAATACTCAATATCATGCCATATCTTTCTGGGCCAATACCAGTGGTAATGACCTAGTCAGGATGTATATTGAAAATGCAACACCAACGATGAAAGAAGAATTTGAACAATTGATCAATGGCAAAAGTATCATTAAAAAGATAATTCCAGAACTGACTTATCGTGAGATGAGCTTTGAAAGTTCCATGAATGATGATATCTACAGTTTTCTATTATTTACTGGTTATTTAAAAATCAAAGCTAAAGTTTATAATCATGATCAGTTAGTAGAAGATACTTATGAATTGGTCATTCCTAATCAAGAAGTTAAAAAGATTTATGAAAACATTTTTATGAAATGGTTTGATTTATACAAAGCCAAACATGATACAGCCTTTATAAAATCGTTGGTTGAGGGAGATGTTGATAAGGCCAATCAGATATTACGAGATGTGTTATTACAAAGTATCAGCTATTATGATAATTATGAAGCTTTTTATCATGGATTTATGGTAGGATTTTTGAAAGCTGGAGGTTATACAATAAAGTCTAATCGTGAAAGTGGTGAAGGAAGATTTGATCTGGCAGTTTTACCACCAAGTATTTTTGACAGGGCAATAGTAATCGAATGTAAACATTCAAATAAGATGAAAGATATCCGGAAAGATAGTCAAATAGCTGCTAAACAGATAATTGATAAAAAATATATTGAGGGATTACAAGAAGAAGGATATGAAGATGTAATTGGATATGGAATCTCTTTTTATCAAAAACAGTGTTTGATTACAAAGGCAAAAGACAATTCATGATTGAGTTGTCTTTTTGTCTAGATCTTTAATGATGATTATATTTGGAAAATTGATAATAATTACTACTTTTTAACCCTTTGAGTAGAAACCTTTCTTGACATATTTTTGCTTACTAGTTTGCTATGATGATTAGGGGTGAAAAGATGGAGGTTTATATTGAGCTGACTTATTTAGTTAATTTTATGTTGATTTTATTGGCAGTAGAAATGATGGCGATATTGTTGAATAAAGAAATATCGTATCAAGATGTTTTTAAACAGAGTTTTTATTTAAGTATTGTAGTCTTGTTGTTATATGTTGATCAACATAGTTATTTAATTTTTGTAATTTGGGCAATTATTTTAGGATTATTGTATCGAAAGCAGGTTTTTTTATATTATCCCGTGTTTTTATTTGGCTATTTTTCTTTAGTTCATTTTTGCAGTTCTTTAATTAAAGATGCTTTTATTTATAATGGAATCTTAATTACACCGATTGATGTTAGTTATTTAGGATTATTTGTGGTTGCTTTATTGACGACTTTGATTCAGGCAATGTTTATTGTTTATTTAAAACGAAAAGTAAGAATTAATGATTATTTATTTGATTTAGAACTGCTTTATCACCAGCATAAGTATTTTTTAACTGGTTTTTTAGATAGTGGTAATGAAGTATATTATCAGGGATTTCCTTTGATTTTAATCAAACGAAGTATTTTTGATGATTATCAGCCAATCGATGTTTTATCATTACATGATTTTCAAAATATTGAAATCGAAGTAATCAAACTCGATTATCTTTTAATCAATAAACAGAAATTAGATAATATTTATGCCGGAATAATAAATAATATTCAATATGATTGTCTGTTGAATAAAGCGCTGATGGGAGGAATACTATAATGATCAAGTTTATTTTAAAACTTATCAATAAAACTAAATATCTTTACTATATTGGTCGTCACGATATCTTGCCGCCACCATTAAAAGGCCAGGAAGAAAAAGAAGCCATGGAAAGATGGATGCAAGGTGATGAATCGGCTCGTGATTTACTGATTGAACATAATTTACGATTAGTTGTTTATGTCGCTAAAAGATATGATAGTAGTCAAAACGGTGGCATTGAAGATTTAATTAGTATTGGAACGATTGGTCTAGTTAAAGCAATTAATACGTTTAAACCAGATAAAAATATCAAGCTGGCGACTTATGCTTCTCGCTGTATTGAAAATGAAATTTTGATGTTTTTACGTAAGAATAATAAATTGCGCCATGAAATTTCTTTAGATGAACCTTTAAATATTGACTATGATGGCAATGAGCTATTATTATCAGATATTATTGGTACTGATGATGATGTAGTAAAAAATGAATTAGAGCAAAATGATCAAAAAGCCATGTTTTATGAAGCATTTAAAGATTTATCAAAACGGGAAAAAGAAATCCTGGTTTTTCGCTATGGCTTAATGAATTATGATGAATTAACCCAAAAGGATGTAGCTAAAATGATGGGAATTTCGCAGTCATATATTTCTAGATTAGAGAAAAAAATTATAAAAAAATTAAGAAATAAATTAAATTATAATGAGATAAAATAAGTATAATTTTGTCATATTTGCTAAAAATAAAGTTGAAAGAAGGCAAATATGAGTAATTTTCAGATTATTTTAAATGGTTATCATGAACCAAAACGAAAACTTTCAACTAAAGAAACTTATCGTTTGATTGATCAATATCAAGCGACTAAAGATCCAACAATTAAAGAACAATTAGTAAATGATAATGTGAAATTAGTGCTTTCAATGACTAAACGTTTTTATGGTCGTGATAGTAGTGGTGAAGATTTATTTCAAGTGGGAATTGTTGGTTTGATCAAAGCGATTGAAAATTTTAATACCAGTTATGGATTACAGTTTTCAACCTATGCGGTTCCTTTAATAATTGGAGAAATGAAACGCTACTTACGCGATAATCATCAAATTAAAATTACTAGATCGATTCGGGATCTAGCTTATAAAGTATTAAAGATTAAAGATAATTATTTATCTAAATTAAATCGAGAACCAACGGTCAAGGAGTTAGCTGATGAATTACAAGTTGATCCGGGTGAGGTCGTTGAAGCACTATTATCAACTAATAGTATAACTTCTTTACAAGATGAAGTAAAAAATGATGATGGTAATAATTTAAAAGTGATTGATTCATTAAAAGATGAAAAAACAGATGTATCTAAGACTAATCAAAATATTGATTTATATGATGCTTTAAATCATTTAAATCAAAAAGAGCATCAGATTATTCAACAGCGTTATTTTGAAGGATTATCACAAAGTGAAATTGCTAAAGAGCTGTTTATCTCACAGGCTCAAGTTTCCAGAATTGAAAAAAAGGCTCTCAACAATCTACATAATTACTTAAAATAAAGCATATATTTTAATGGTGATTAAATGAGATTTGTAGAATTACAGTCAAAAGATGTTGTTAATGTTACTAATGGCTGTAAAGTCGGCTTTATCAGTGATGTGGAAATTGACTGGTGTACTAGATGTATTCAAGCGATAATTGTTGAAAAATGTAATTTTTTTAAACTTTTATGTTTTTTTAAAGAAGCCCCGTCGATTGTCATACCCGTTGAATGTATTGTCAGTATCGGTGGTGATGTTATTTTAGTGTCTCTTGAAGGCTGAAAATTTAAATTTTTATTTTTAAGTTGCTTTAATAATCCTTTTATGATATGAATTATTATGTTATAATGGATTAGAAATAAGTTAAGGAGGTTTATACTTCATGGGATACGGACAAAAAGTAAAAAAATGGTTTTTTGACGAAGACGGTGACGAAGTTGAAGAATATGAAAATGTAGAAATTGATACAGAACCAAAAACTAGTTTATTTGAACAAGCTAAGTTTTCTAAAACAAGTGATGCAATTAAAGCTTTAAATGCTAATAAAGATAGTCAATTAATTCTATTTGAACCTCGAGCATTTGCGGAAACTCAAGATATTGCTAATTATTTAAAATTAAGAAAAGCAGCAGTCGTAAATTTACATCGTTTACAAAAAGAACAATCTAAACGAGTTGTTGATTTCTTAAGTGGTGTTATCTATGCTATCGAAGGTGATATTCAAAGAATTGGACCTAGAATTTTCTTATGTACACCTAAAAACATCGGAGTTTCTGGATCAATTGATTTAGATGATGAAGAAGCTGAAGAATAAAGTATTAGCTAAGCTAATACTTTTTAATTGTGTTAGAGCATTTTAAAGGTGAAGAAGTCTTTGTTAAAAAGGTCTTAGAATACAAAGATCAGGCTTTATATAAACAAAGACTTGTCTTAACGAAGTTTTTAAATCCTTATCATCAATCAATTATCCACTCTATTATTGGAAATCAAGATGACTTAATTGTAAAAGCCTCTGGTGGGATGGCTAATTGTGAAATGCAAAGAGTAATCATTGCGCCATCTTTTTACATCTTAGAAGATAGTGATTTTGAAATTGCTTTAATGAAAATTACTTATGCTAAAGCTTTTGGTAAGCTAAGTCATCGGGATGTACTAGGAGCGTTGATGTCAGTAGGAGTAAAAAGAGAATTATTTGGCGATATCTATGAATATGAAGATGATTTTTATGTGGCAATCGATAAAAAGATCTATGAATATGTTAAGGATAATCTTACTAAGATCAAACGCAGTAAAGTTAAAATTACTCTAAGCGATGAAACAATTGCGATTGAACATCACTATAGTGTTAAGACATTTATCGTTTCTTCATTTCGACTAGATAAAGTAATTGCCACTTTATATGGGATCCCTAGAAGCAAAGCTGCCAGTTATATTCGCTCAGGTTTTGTAAAAGTTAATCACAAAGAAGTTGAAGAAATAAATTATTTGTGTAATAATAGTGATATAATATCGTTAAGACGACATGGAAGGGTAAAATTCGTTGATACTAAACGTTTGACGAAACAAAATAACCATGTAGTTGAGGGGTATTTTTATCAGTAAAGGAGTGAGACAATGAGCGAGTTTAAAAAACAATTTAGGGGCTATAGTATTCATGAAGTCGATTATCAAATAAACGACTACCAGCAACAAATCGATAAGTTAAAAAATCAGGTTGCTAGTTTATCAAATGAATTACAGCAAGTTAAAGAACAAAACTCATTGTTACAACATCGGGTTAATATTACTGAAAAGACTAACGAAGAAATCGCTCGTTTAGCTTTAAAAGAAGCAAGTGAATTAATTGATAAAGCCAAACGTAATGCCAATATGATTTTAAAAGAATCGCTGGATTATGTTCGTAATTTATCAACGGAAATGAACGATTTTAAAGATCAGGCGATTAGATTTAGAGCTTCAGTTCAAAAGATGTCCCAAGATATCTTAGATACGATCGATAACTCTGAAGTTTATAATCTGATCAATGAAGATCAAGAAGATGAAGAAGAAAACAAATACGATGAAGGAGACAGTTTATAATAAGATGTTTCTAGAGAGCCAATGGCTGGTGGAAATTGGCAACTATTATTATAATGGATCACTCTGGAGTAGCGCCTTGAAAGAAGTAGGGGTGGCCGTTAATCGCGTTAAGATGTCAAGTGCATGTTAAAAACATGAATTAAGGTGGTACCGCGGTTTATTCGTCCTTTTGTATAAAAGGACTTTTTTATTTTATTAATTAATTTAAGGAGAGAAAGCAATGAATTACAAAGACACTTTATTGATGCCTAAGACTGATTTCGAAATGCGTGGGAATCTTCCTAAAAAAGAACCTAAGTATGTCGAACGCTGGCAAGAGGCAAACATGTATGAAAAAGTAATTGAACAAAACAAAGGAAACGAAGAATTTATTTTCCATGATGGTCCACCATATGCCAATGGTAATATGCATATGGGACATATGTTAAATAAAGTTATCAAAGACGTAATTGTTCGTTATAAAAATATGCAGGGAATCTATACTCCATATATTCCTGGTTGGGATACTCATGGTTTACCAATTGAAAATGCAATCCAAAAACTAGGGGTAAATCGTAAAGAAATGTCAACTGCTGACTTTAGAGAAAAATGTAAAGAATATGCTTATGAGCAAGTTGCAAAACAAAAAGAACAATTAATCAGAATGGGAACTTTTGCTGATTATAAACATCCATATTTAACATTGATGCCGGAATTTGAAGCTAACCAAATCGATGTTTTTGCTAAAATGGCGATGGATGGATTGATCTTCAAAGGATTAAAACCAGTATACTGGTCACCATCAAGTGAATCAGCTTTAGCTGAAGCGGAAATTGAATATCATGATATCAAATCTCCAGCTATTTATGTAAAATTCCAGGTTAAAGATGGAAAAGGAATCTTAGATAATGATACTTATTTTGTTATCTGGACAACAACACCTTGGACCATTCCTGCTAACCTAGCTATCTGTTTAAATGCTAACTTTGTTTATGCTTTAGTGCAAACTAATCAAGGAAAATTAATTGTTTTAGATGAATTAGTTGATGATTTAATGGCTAAATTTGAAATCACTGATTACCAGGTAATTCAACACTACAAAGGTAGTGAATTAGAAATGATTACTTGCAGCCATCCATTATATGACCGGGAATCATTAGTTATCTTAGGTGATCACGTTACTACTGATGCTGGTACTGGATGCGTTCATACGGCACCGGGATTTGGGGCTGATGACTTCTATGTAGGTCAAAAATATGGTTTACCAGCTTATTGTAATGTTGATGAACACGGATGCATGATGGAAGATTGTGGTGAATGGCTAGCTGGTCAATATGTTGATGATGCCAACAAAACAGTTACTTTAAAATTGGATGAATTAGGAGTTTTATTAAAATTAGAATTCATTAAACATAGTTATCCTCATGACTGGAGAACTAAAAAACCAATCATCTTTAGAGCAACTGATCAATGGTTCTGTTCATTAGATAAAATCAGAGATAAATTATTAAGCGAAATTGATAAAGTTAACTGGTTAAATGAATGGGGTCATATTAGAATCTATAACATGATCAAAGAACGTGGTGACTGGTGTATTTCACGTCAAAGATCTTGGGGAGTTCCAATTCCAATTATCTATTGTGAAGATGGTACACCAATCATGGAAGAAGAAGTCTTTAAACATATTTCTGATTTATTTAGACAATATGGATCAAACGTTTGGTTTGAACGTGATGAAAAAGATTTACTTCCTGAAGGATATACTAATGAACATTCACCAAATGGTATCTTCAAGAAAGAAAAAGATATTATGGATGTTTGGTTCGATTCTGGATCAAGTCATACTGGATGTATGATTGAACGTGGTTATCGTTACCCAGTTGATTTATATTTTGAAGGTAGTGACCAATATCGTGGATGGTTTAACTCTTCATTGATCGTCGGTACTGCCGCTCATGGTCAAGCACCATATAAAACAGTATTATCTCATGGATTTGTTTTAGATGGTAAAGGAAATAAAATGTCTAAATCATTAGGAAATACTGTTGATCCAATTAAATTAGTTAATCAATATGGAGCTGATATTGTTAGACTTTGGGCAACTTCAGTTGCTTATCAACAAGATGTACGTATTTCTAATGAAATCATGAAACAAATTTCTGAAAACTATCGTAAAATCAGAAATACGATGCGTTTTGTTTTAGGTAACTTAAATGATTTTAAAGAAGTTGATCTTGTTGCCGTTAATGATTTAAAACCAGTTGATTTATTTATGTTAGCTCAGTTAAATGATTTAATTGATCAATATAATGAAGCTTATGAAAATTATGATTTTGCAGAAGCTAATCAATTAATCTTAAATTACTTTACTAATTTATTAAGTTCATTCTATATGGACTTCACTAAAGATATCTTATATATTGAAAAAGCTGATAGTTTAAGAAGACGTCAAGTTCAAACAGTATTATATTATCATGCTAAAACAATGATGAAATTATTATCACCAGTATTAGTTTTCACTAGTGAAGAATTACATGATCATTTCCATTGTGATGAAAATAAAGCTGAATCTGTTTTCTTAGAACCAGCTGCTAAAAAAGTTGTCTTAGAAGATAGTGAAAAATTAAAAGATTACTTCAATCGTTTCTTAGAATTACGTAAAGATGTGTTAAAATCATTAGAACAATTACGTAATGATAAAGTAATTAAATCAAATATGGAAGCTAAAGTAACTATCTCATTAAAAGATGGATATCAGGATATGGCTGATTTAGCTGATGAATTAAAACAATTATTCATCGTTGCTAAAGTTAATTTAGTTGATGATCAAACATTAGAAGAATTTGACAGTGCTTATATCAAATCAGAAAAATTCAATGGACATCAATGTCCACGTTGCTGGAATTATTTTGATGAAGATGAAATGGAAGGCGAATTATGTCATCGCTGCCATGAGGTTGTCAATGGATAAACGGAGATTTTCTCCGTTTTTCTTTTTTTGTGATTTATTAGACAAATAAAAATGCAGTTATTTACCTAAATGTATTAAAAAGAAACCAATTTATCGATTTATTTATTAAAATGATATTGTTGAAATAAGTCGAAAGTGATAGAATATAACAGAAAATGAAGAGATATCAACTAACGACAATTCAATGTTTTAGCTTATTGATATGAGGGGTATTATTTTATCTGGCACTTTTTAAGTTGCTTTTTTTATCCTTAATAAGTGCAATTTAAAATAGGTTTATTATTTTTAGCTAATACATCAAGACTAAAGCCAAGGGAGGACAATAGGATGGTTAAAAAATTGTTAGTTATTATAATGGTGGTCATGAGCATTTTTATGGTAAATAAACCAGTTAATGCGATGGAAAATAGTGAACCAATTGCCACGCTTTCATGTCAATACGCAGTATCGATCGATGCTAAAACGGGAATGGTTTTATATAATAAAAATATGGATGAACGGATGTTTCCAGCAAGCATGACTAAAGTAATGACAGTTATTGTTGCTTTAGAAAATATGGATGATCTTAATACCCAGACAGTGATTACTCAAAGTGATATTGATACAGTTTGGGAAACAGGGGCTTCTTCAGCTAATTTTGAAGTTGGTGAAACAGTTACTTACGAGGATTTACTTTATGGGGCTATTTTACCAAGTGGTGCTGATGCTACTAGAGCTTTAGCTAATAATCTTTGTGGTTCTCAAGAAGCTTTTGTTGATAAAATGAACGAACTGGCAGCTAAGATTGGTTGTCAGGATACTCATTTTGTTAATACAACTGGGATTCATGATGATAATCATTATACTACTGCTCATGATATGGCTTTAATTGTTCAATATGCGATTCAAAATGATAATTTTAGAGAAATCTATGGACAACGTTATCATACATCTTCAAATGGTTTGCATCAGTGGGTCAATAAATCAATTTATAATGCTCGTCGCTCTGGGATTAATACAGATAGTATTTTAGGATGTAAAAGTGGTTATACTAGTCAGGCTCGTAACTGTTTATCAAGTTTAGATACAGTTAATAATAATGAAATAATTACGATTGTTGCCGCTAGTTCTAATGAAACTAGAAGCAGTGGAGCTGTTTGTGATACTTTGGATATTGTTAATTATGTTGGACAACATTACACTTTACAAAATATTTTAACTGCAGGAACTGAAGTAGAAAGTTTAGCAGTCGATTTAGCTAAAGATGATCAGCAAATTCAAATTACAAATCAAAATGACGTAGCAGTATTTTTACCAAATGGTGTTAGTGTTGATCAATTAGATTATCGTTATTCTTTTGAAAAACTTCAGGCACCAGTAAAAGAAGGAACTAAAGTAGGTAGTTTGGAAGTTTATTATAATGATTATTTATTGTATCAAGAAGAATATCTAGCTAATACAGCCATTGAAAAAGATACTGTTAAACAAGTAACTAAGAGTGTAACAGATTTTATTTTTCCTTATGGTATTGCTATTGTTTTAGTAGTAATTTATATTTTGATTTTAAAATTTAAACCAAAAAGAAAAAGAGCTTAAATGCAATGTCATTAAGTTAAGATGATAAAATTTTAGCCAGGAATTATATGTAAATATATTTTTCCTGGTTTTTAATATTTATTCAAGCTAAAAAAGTGTAGTCTTGAAACTACATTTTTCAAGGTATAT
>NZ_CALUXO010000061.1 GCF_944324745.1 uncultured Thomasclavelia sp.
TGGAATGTGCATGAAAAAGAGGCCAATCCCAAAAAACAGCGACAATGACCAAGATAATCGTTAGGAAAAACGCACAGAGATCAAAGAGGAACCAGTACAGGACAGTCAGCAAAGTGAGGGCAAAAGCAAAGGAAGCAGCGGTTACTTTCACTATCATCTTCATAATAGAAACCTCTTTCTTATCTTTCTACCTATATTTTACCATAGCTGCTCGGGGACATAAATGTTACGAATGATTAGTGAAACCTGTCCTCTGGAAATTGGACTAAACTTTTGATATAATTAAAATGAAAAATTTGAGAAGTCTATTTTATGGACAATAATACACTACAAACCATAAAGAATATAGTTTTAATTGCTGTACCAATTATTACAGCCTATTCACATATCAAACAAATAAGAAGTCTAAAAAAGAATTAAACGATGAATTAGAGGTACGTCTAAAGGAGCAGGATAATGAAACAGCCAACGAGTTAAAGAAAATGCAAAAACAATTAGAAGTACAAAACATGCAAAGTTCATGGAAAGACTGTACTCTCCTACCACATAAAAGTATATTGACGAAGCGGACGCAAAGAAATATGGTAATGTTTCGAGTTTAACCGCATTAGTTTCTCAAACATATGTGGAAATTTGGATGTTGAAGACTTAAAAACATTAAATATAATGCTTCTAAGTATACAACTTCCTGATGAAAGTGAAGAACTTTATCCTCATAAGATTTCAAAGTTAATGGGACATAAAAAATTACTTCGTTATATTGATAAACTAATAAAAAATTACCACTCATAGAATGGAGGGAAAACATGATTAAGAAAACTGTCTTCATAAGTTATAGTCAAAAAGATAAAGAAAGGGTTTCTTTATTTGCAAGTTTAATGGCTAAAAATGGTTTTGATATCTGGATGGATGTAAAAAATATTTCGCTGGGAGAAAGTATAATTTCAGCAATAGCAGAGGCTCTAAATAATGTAGATATATATATGCTTTTTATTTCCCACAATTCGAGCGAATCTCCTTGGGTAACAGAAGAATTGAATATTGCTCTAACTAAAAACATCGAGAATAAGAAGCCTAGAATTATCCCTGTACTATTGGATGACTGCAACATTCCGTCGGCTTTGTCAGGACGTTTATACTTGGATGCCCGCAAATCAATTCAAAGTGCCTTAGTGCAGTTACACAGAGAATTCCAACAGACCGATGTAAATAATACGGTATCGATTGCTTCTCCCCAAAGACCCATTTTAACAGGAGTTATATTTGGTTTAAGTAAAGAAACTGATATTTCTATTGGGCCATTTTGTGATGGATTTACAAAAGACGATTTAGTAAATAATCGAGAAAAAGTGCAACGGTTACTTCGTAAAAGAGCTAACGGAATATTAATGAATTTTGTCCCGCTAAGTGATTTTGATTTGCAGTCTCCTATGCCAAAATATAAAAATGGTGTGTATGATGAATCTGTAGAAAAAATATCTGGGAGTACAGCTTCAAGTATTTGCGAAAAAGTTATGGCAAAAGCAACAGTTTTTAATCCTGATGAAAAAAAACTCGATATATTGATAAAAACTAAATTAGACAAATTATTTGTTACTTCATTAACTTATATTTTCTCGATACCGTTTCAAGAAAGTGACTTTGATAAAAAGTGCATTCAACGGATTCAAGATAACTACTCTATCATTTCATACGATTTTGAGGATGGAGCAACTATTGAATATGATAGCAATTTTTTTGTTAGTATTAGATGCACATCTGAACAAATTCAAATAAAACTACAGGCAGAATATGACTTCACATTTTCCAAAAAGGCTATTAATTTCTCGCCTCTTAAATTTATTACTTGGTTGATAAAAGGAATATAATAACAAAGAAGTGCTAGAATTTCTAGTACTTCTTTTTTACATAATTGAGTTATAACTATTTAACTAATATCGTTATAAATTTACAATGTGAAATTGGTTCAATTGTTATAGAATTATTAACAACTTTTATCTCCTTAGATATTTCTTCTTTTAAATTAGTATAATAAGCTTCACTAATATTAAAATTAAAAGTTAATTTATCACCTATATCTTGATGATCCTTTCCATTAAACAAACGAATTACATAACCTTTACCATCTTCACTTTTCTTAATTGCACTTACTACTAATTTATTTTGACTTTCAAATAAAGAATTAACAACCGGTAAATTTTGTTCTACATCTTCTTGTACAAAAATCAATCTACCATTTAAAAAATCTGCATATTCATAAACTTGTATAGGCGTATTATATTCTTTAGCTAAAATATCAATATCAGCATTATTAATATCACTATTAAAAGTTGTAAATCCTAATTTAAAATCCATCTTCTTTAATAACTGTGCTGCCGGTGTTGCAACGATTCTTTCACCTGAAGCTCGACCAGGACGATAAACTAAATTTTCTTTTCCCATAAAACCATATGTTCTAAACAACGTTAATCTAATTTGATTTCCCTGCTCTCCAACAATTTCATATTCACGAACTCCTTGAGGTATAACAGCTATACCTCGATTATTATTTGCAAGTGCAACATAACTTTGGGTTGGTTCAATTGAAATTGGTGGCTCTTGCCAAGTTGATTGATCATTTGACCAGTTAGCTAATTCTACAACCTTTGGTTGTGCTACTTTTTCTTGATTACCTATGCCTTCAAGATATAATTTCATTTCTTTATCATAACTATTTGGTCGTTTAATTAAACCAAATTGTTGATCAGCATAATTGAACTTAGTTATTAAACCACTATCAAATAAAATACATAAGCGATGTGATAACCCTTGATTATCAACATGTACATTTAAATCAATTACTTTAGAACCTTTTTTTAATACTACTTCTAAAGTTACTGGTAATTTAACACTTGTTATTTGTTTTGAGCGTTCTTTTAAATCTGCAGGAATGGTCATTTCATAATCAATTAATGCTTTTTGATATAGATTTGAACCACAAATTTGATATTCAAACTTACTATCAGTTGAAAACACTTCTAAATCTTGACATGGAGGTGAATAATTGAAACTATCGCCATCGTCTCCATTTTCAACAAGAACTGCTTGATTTTTATAGTGATAATCAGCTAATTTATCATAAATATCTAAACTTCCTTGTTCATTAATTGATATAATATAATATTCATTTTCGATATTCTCTATTTCTTTAAGATCATCATTAGAATGATCATTTAAATCAATTGTATATTGTATATAACCTAATGATGGTATTTCATTTGCTTCAATTGCAATTTTTGCATGATATACTACACTTGGTAAATAAATCTTTTTACTAGGGTTAAGACGAATTGTTTGTGATAAAACATAATCTGTTAAATCTGTTTTTTCAATAACTGTATATTTAACTAAATTTCCATATGCATCTTTAATTGCAAAATTATCTGCTGGTAAGTATGTTTCAAAAACAATTGTTTCTTTACGTTTTTGTGGTAATGTATTAAATAATGTTAATGTAATTTCATTAGTGGTTTCATTTTTTATTTTTGTAGCAATTAATCGAGAATGTAATTCAACTAAATTAACTGCAATATCTCGTACTTGTTTATAACGCATATAAACATCTTCATTAGCAGTATCAAAAATACATGAACCAATTGAATCATGAGCTGCATTTTCAAATAATAATTTCCAAATTTCATCAACAGCTTCATGAGGATAATCATTACCTAAGTGATAAGACATTGTTAACATCGGTTCTAAAATATTAGTAACATAATTTTGAACTTGAGTATTTAACACCTTTAAATCACTTCGTGAAGAAAAGATTGATTTATGAATTCGCATATGTTTTGCAATTACTAATTCACCATTTACTTCTTCTAAAACAGGATTTTCGCTTTTAACATCCTTAATATAATCTTCAATACAACTTATTACATATTCATTATCTGCATCTTTTTCATTTCTTTTTTTAATTAAATCAGGCAAATTTTTACGAATCGGTGCTTGATCAAAACCGTTAGGAAAATAAATATGTCTAGTAGCACTACGACTACCCGCTTTTTTTAAACATTCATTTTGCCAAAACTCTTCACTTTCTTGATCATTTTCAGGAATATTACCTCCAATATAATAACCAAACGGAATTTGAGTTGCAAAAACGACACTACCATCATCACCACGCCAATTATAATCTGTATGTTTAGCCATATCATCACTAACACCACGCCAAAATAAAGTATCTTCGATTCCAAATTGACGATAAATTTGTGGCATATTTCCAGCTTGACCAAATGAATCAGGGACATAACCTACATTCATATATCCCCCTAATTCACTACATCGCTTCATTCCATAATACATATTTCGAACAATGCTTTCACCAGAAATTACTAACTGATCGCTTTGTGTATACCAAGGACCGATTATTAGTTTTTTTGCTTTAACGAGTTTTTCAATTCTTTTTTTATCTTGAGGCATCCATTTTATATAATCATCCAATAACGATGCTTGAGCATCGACCATAAAATATTTAAAATCATCATTTGTTTGTAATGTATCTAAAACATCTTTAAGATTTTTCATTAAATAAACTTTTGACCTAGATGTTGTAAAATACCATTCTCGATCCCAATGTGAATGCGGGATAACATGTACTTTTCTTTTCATATAAACTCCTCTTTAATTTAATAGGAAGACTTTCATCTTCCTAATTTTTTATTCAATTACAATATCAATATCATCAATTGACATTGTTTCTTTGTCATCTTCACTGTCATTAAAATCAACTACCATTGGAGCCACAATTGCAATAAATAAAGCACCAACAATAATTCCTACTAAATATGCCCAACCACCAGTAATTGAAACAAAACCATACATACCACCTACTGGAGGAATATTAGCAGTAGCTCCTAACAAACAACATATTCCAGCACCTAAGGCACCACCAATCATATTAATTGGAATTAAACGACTAGCTTTAACTAATGTAAAAGGAATCGCTCCTTCAGTAATCCCAATAAATCCCATGACCCAGTTACCTTTACCAGCTTCTTTAAAACTAGGTGAAAAACATTTTTTCTTAATCACTGTAGCAATTGCATATGCTAATGGTGGAATACAAATAGCACAATTGATATATACATTTGGTTGATATATTCCTTCTGTCATTAAAACATTACCTGCCATCCAAGCAGATTTATTAATTGGTCCTCCCATATCTGAGGCAACCATTGCCCCTAAAACTATTGAAAGAATCAATTGACTAGTTCCGCCACTACACATATCTCTTAACCAAGATACTAAAGCATCATTAATTGATGCTAGCGGTGTTGCTAAAACAACCCCCATAATTATTGCAACTGTACCAGTCGCTAAAAATGGTAAAATAACTAATGGCATCATTTGTTGCATTGAATCAGGTAATTTTATATGCACTTTACCCCATTTTACAACGTATCCTGCAATAAACGCAGCAATAACTGCTCCTAAAAAACCTGCTTTAGTATTACTAGCTAAAGCGCCACCAATTAAACCTGCTCCAATTGCTGGTTTATCGGCTATTGAAAAAGCAATAAATCCTGCAAGTACTGTATTAACTAAACCAATTCCAGTCCATCCTACTTGCTCTAATAAATATAAAATATGTAAAAAGCCATCTTTAGTTGCATAAGCATCAAGACTATTAACACCCATAGCTACCCCTATCAATTTAGGAATTGCTACAACTAACGATGCTCCAATAATCAAAGGTAACATATAGCCAATACCTGACATTATATGTCCTTTAGCATCTTTTAAAAATTTCTTCATTCTTTATACCTCTCTTTTCATAATTATGCTATAATGAGAGTACACACGACTCATTACAGTTTCGTGGATGCAATTTAACTCCGCCAAGTTAAATTGCTTTTATTTTTGTATTGTTTGAATACATTTTTTTATTACCGCCTCTGGTGCTTTGATACAAGTTGTAATATCAATTCTAATTACTGGTTTTCCTTCAAAGCGTTCCATTCCTAAAATTTTTTGATCAGAAGCAATAATTACAAAAGCTGCATCTTTAGCTTCTTCATCGGTAATTTTATTGATTTGACCCATACTTCCTTGTTGTTCCATTTTCAAATCATATCCTAATTTAGTTCCTGCCTTTTCTAATGCTTTCGCCGCCATAGGTGTATGTGCTAATCCTGCAGGACATGCGGCAATACCAACGATTTTCATTTAATCTACCTCCATATTTCCTAATATATAATCTTTTAACTCAAATTTATTAGTTGATGATTTGACTGTATCTTTAAAATCATCTTCCAATAAACAAGTAGCTAATTTAGATATCATTTGTAAATGAAGATTACCTTCATTTTGTTCAGGAACTAATAGAGAAAATAAATAGTTAACTTTTTTATCATCCAAAGTTCCCCACTCAATTGCTTCATCAGTTCTTAAATATAATATAGCTATTTTTTTTACATGTCTGCTACGTGCATGAGGAATCGCAAATCCGTCTTGTAATCCGGTTGGAAATTCTTCTTCACGTTTTTTTAAATCTTCAAGCAATCCTTCACAATTATCACAAATATTATATTCACTAGCTTTATTTGCAATAAATTTTAATATTTGATCTTTATTGTCTGCTTTTACATTTAAAAAAATATAATCTTCATTAAGCATCACCTTACTACCTCCTTGTTACAACTACATTCTATAGTTAGTAGTAATTAATTTCAATCAAAGTCATTTCCAATAATAAATGGAAACTTATATTATATATGCATCAAGATTTCCAAATTAAAGTGGAAATCGATTGTTTGCATAAAAAAATGATTATCTATACAATATAGATATGATAAGGAAGGCGTGGTAGTAGTGTTTCCATATAATCGTTTAAATGAAATCTTTGATTATGTACGACAAGATAATATTATTTCTGTAAATCGACTTGCATCTTTATTACATGTAACCGATCGAACAATCAGAAGTGATATTCAAATAATTAATGAAATTCTTGAAAAAAATGGATCAAAAATTAAATTAAAAAGAAAAACGGGGTATTATATAGAAATTAATGATCAAGAAAAATACAACGCTTTTTTATATTCAATAAAACAAAATAAAATGAACAATCTTGAACTTGATACTTCTCAAGACCGGATCAAGTATTTATTAAATATATTACTATACAGTAATAATTACATCTCACTTGATGATTTAGCAGATAAAATTTATGTAAGCAAAAATACTTTACAAAATTATATTAAAACTTTAAAAAATATTTTTTTAAAATATAATCTTGAATACATTTCAAAAACTAATGTTGGTATTAAAGTAATTGGTAATGAAAATGATAAACGTAAATGTTTAGTTGAAAATGTGTTATCGTTTAATTTTCAAAATTATGTTACTGGATTTACTAAAGATGAATATACTCTTTTTGAAGGAATTGATCTTGACTTACTTAAACAAATTATTGCTAATAAGTTAACTGTTGCACAGATTAAAACTAATGATTTCAATTTTAAAAATTTAATCATTCATTTTGCATTAATGATTTCACGAATTCAATTTGACTGTTATATCAATACAAATAATGCGATTAAAATTGATGATAATTATGCTAATTTTATTAATGATATAGCTAAAGAAATAGAAGAAGCTTTTGATATTACAATTAGTGAGGGTGAAAAAAAATACATTTATTCTCATTTAGTCGCTAATACACGTTTAAATGATTTAGTTAGTAATGATAATAAAATTAAAGCACTAGTAGAAGAACTATTAAATAATATTTATTATGATTATAATTTTGATTTGCGTAATGATGAAATTCTCTCTCATGATCTTTTTTTACATTTCAAATCAATTCTAAATACAAAATCACTTGCACTAAATAAACGAAATCCTTTATTAAATACGATTAAAGCCAATTTCCCACTTGCATTTGATATTACCCTTACATGTATTACAAAAATTTTCAATAAGCCTCCATATATTTTAACCGAAGATGAAATTGGTTATGTATCATTACATGTTGGAGCTGCTATTGAACGATGTTTTTCTGGCAGTCTTCAAAGAAAAAGTGTTATTTTAGTTTGTGGTTCTGGTCAAGCGACTACAAGAATGTTGGAAGCAAGATTAAATGTTTTCTTTAAAGATAAAATAATGATCGTTCATAGAGCTTCATATAATGAATTTATTAATTATACTAAAAGAGAATTGTTAAATATTGACTTTGTAATTTCTACGATTCCATTAAAGAGTAATTATGTTCCTACTATTACCGTAGATTTTTCTTTAAATAATCAAAATATTGAAGATATTTCTAAATTTCTTACTTCAATATCATTAGATAAAATGAAAAAATCTAATAAATTTTTTGATAAAAATTTATTTTTACATTTAGATAAAATTGAATCCAAAGAAACATTATTAAAGCAAATGTGTCATTTAATGGAAGAGCAAAATATTGTTGATAATGACTATTTTGATTATGTAATGGAACGTGAAAACTTAGCAAAAACGAATATGAATGAAATATTTGCTTTACCTCATCCAATGCGTTTATGTGCTAAAGATACTAAAGTTGCAGTAGCAATTATTGACGAACCTCTAACTTGGTATAAACAAGATACTGTTCAAATAATTTTCTTACTAGCAATAAAACAAGGTGACCAACAAGATATTGAGCATCTTTATGATATTTTTATTGAAATCGTTAATAATCCTAAATTACAGCAAAATATCATTCATTGTCATGATTTTGATAGCTTTATTAATAATTTATTAGATAATATTGAATAATTATTTTTAATCGTTTTTTTAGTGTAATCGAGTAGGAGAAAATAAATAAAATCTTATTTATTTTCGACCTCTCACACCACCAGTGCATGCCGTTCGGCACACGGCGGTTCAAATCTATACTAAATATGTTTTAACTGATATTGGTCTAGTAATGATACTAGACCATTATATTTTAATACTTCATTTCTAAGTGCATATTTTAAAGGTT
>NZ_CALUXO010000062.1 GCF_944324745.1 uncultured Thomasclavelia sp.
ATATAAAGATTTCTCATCAAACCATCGCTAACTATGCCCAGGCTGCCAGCCATCTGCTTTTTCCTTGGCTGGATAATTTTAAGCATGATCTTAATGCTTATCATTGTGGCGATGAAACATATGTCAAGGTTCTAGGCAAAAAAGCCTATGTCTTCTTCATGTGCGATGTTAAGAAAAAGATCATCACTTCATTTAAGATATATATGAAGCGTGACACGTTCAGTGCTATTGATGCTTTTTACACAGTTCTTAGAAAATTCAAAAAAATTCCTGAAGATCTTGAATTCGTAACCGATGGGAATCCAATATACAAAGCAGCTCAACAGTATTTTCAGCTCAAACGTATATTTTTTAAAGTTACACAAGTTATTGGACTTACGAATGATGATCCTGTTTCCAAGGAACATCGTCCTGCCAAGCAGATCATTGAACGTTTAAATAGAACATTCAAGTATTCATATGCCGTCAAAAACGGTTTCAACTCGCTTGAAGGTGCCAATGACTTCATGTGTCTGTTCACGACATACTTTAACTTTCTAAGAAATCATACAAGTCTTGGATACAAGCCACCAGTAGAATTAGATTGTCTTAAAAAGACTCATAATATGCCAAACAAATGGAACATACTGCTTGATGAAGCATTGAATTATTACATAGAATCAACTATGCAATTCTAGTTATGAATAAATTTCATTTTTTCATAACTTATTTGACACTACCTTCTTCTATTTTACATGCTCTGTAATAAAGTTTATTAATGTACTTTTAAAATCATCAGTTTCATTTAATTCATATAAATAACGTTCATCTTTCAAGACAAATAATGCTTTACTGCCCCGATTAGCATTATATAGTGGGAAAACCATTTTTAATGGAACAAAATCATCATGACGCATATGAATATAAATAGTTGGAATATCATTATGTTTGACCATTTCCACAAAACTTTCTTTAATGTTGATTTTGACCTGTTTTTTTATTTTACGAGCGATCAATTGCATTGTTGGAAATTTAGGTACTTTATAATCTTTGATCATTCGATATCCTAAAATTTTATAAACACTGGTAAATGCTCCATCACTAATAATTGCCTGAACATTTCTAAGTGAATGTTCACTAGCAGCTTTTAAAATCGCATTAGCCCCAGCTTCTTTCCCATATAATACCATCTTATGATCACGTCCATAAGTTTTGATGATATAACGATTCCATGCTACTAAATCCCGGGCATCCTTTAATCCAAAACCACGAATATAACCATCACTTTGCCCATGAGCACAAGCATCAACTAATAGGATATTCCAATTAGGGTATCTTTCTTTAAAAAAGGGAACATACATTGTCATATCTTTGGCTTCCAAAGCAAATGGATGCAAAATCATTAACGTCACTGGAGCATTTTCTTCTTCAATCATAATTCCCCGCAAACGAATTCCCTGACGATTTTTTAAATAAATATTTTTACTTTGATACTTTGTTTCTAAAATACTCGCTTTATCATCTTCTTTATGATGACGGTAAACCATTGCTTTAACTGTTTTATTGGCAAATGCATTTAAAGCACTAGCGCTACTTGTTAAACCGGCAATTAAAGCGATTGATCCAACTATTTTTTTTCTTGTTTTATCCATGTTTTCTATACTCCTCATAATTTTCCATTAACAACCTGTTAATATTACATACTTGTTCAAATGAAGTTAAACGATACTCATCATGTTCCATTCTTCCGGCATAGAAACGAATGGCCGTTTCCAGATTCTCACGAATAATCTCTTTATATTCCGGTGGGAAAGTCGAAATTGGAAAACAGACAAATACAAAGGTATTGTAATCTTTTGAAAATAAATTTATCAACAAATCATATCCTTCATTTTGGACGATTGAATTACCAATTGCCAGTTGTAAATCGTGATTAGCAAATGTTAACATATCGTTCATAACAAAGCGAATAACATCCATAGAGGCATTTTCGTAACCCTCAACATCGTTTTCAAAAATAGCTTTTAAATATGGTATTACAATATTATTGCCATTACCTTCTTCACGCATTCGATTATCAATATAATTAAAGATAGCTTTAGTAATTCGATAATGTGATAATACTAAGTTACCAAAATCAGTCATGATAGCAAAAGCAAACCGCTGTGAATTACATAAACGCCAAATTGCATCTAATAATGGTTCTTTGACTTTATTGTAAAAACCATCTAAATATTTAAATACATCTTTAATAATTAATCTAAAATAGTAAAGATGATATTGATACTGTGTATCCAGATATTTAGCAGTTGTTCCATCCCATTCATATTCATATAGTATCTTATCTAGCAACAAACTAACTGAATCCATATATTTTTGGTAATTTCCATTACTTAATAACCGTTGTAGATATGGCATGAAAAATTCATAAAACTCATCGACAGTTTCCTGGTTTGTTCCACGATGATACTCCAAATAATCTAAAATATTACGATAGTCCAATGGTTCTAGCATATTATTGGTATTTTTATTGTTGATATAATGCTGGAAGACATGACAATGTAATATCGTTTTGTACTTATTAAAATATAATATTTTTTTTAGGGCATCTTTGATGATATATTCTTGTTCTTGTTCATGAAGATCAACTGAAAAATTGGTTTTAACTTCATCACCAGAATAATCTATTGTCACAAAAACATTTATTTCTCTAAATTGAATATCTCTAATATAATAGTGGAATTTATGTTCAAATTTTTTGGTTTGAACACAACTATGGCAGCGATATTTTCCTTGATAATTACTTTGATGTTCTTCTAAATATTTATGAATACATTCTCGTGCCACGTCTTCATACCTCCTCGCTTATACTTTATTTTACCACGTCTTAACCAACTTTAAAACCGATAGACAAAAATAAGTATCCAAATTTTCGGATACTTATCTAATAAAATCGGCTTAATTTTATTTCATTTTACCATGTTTAAAAACAGGTTTACTAATAACCTGTAATTGATGACGCCAGGCAAATTTTTCTAAAGCTGCCATATCGTCTTGATTAAAATGATTAGGATCATGTACGTCTAATCCTAAAACAACTTTACACCCAATCTCACTGGCAATATCAAAAAAATGAGTGTTAGGATAAGGATATTGTAATTCATCGCCTACCTTGCGATACCCCCGACGTATCCCACCGGCATTAACTTCCAAAGGTATATCTTTTTCATGGGCCTTTTGACAAATTTCCCGGGTAATATTTTCACATAACTCGTCAAATTCCATCTTACCGATCATAAATAAATCCGGATGAGCCAAATATGTAAATAATTCGGTATCTAATGCTTTTAAAATATCATTTTTATATTGTATTATTTCTTCATCAGTTATATCAACTTTACCATAATAGCGTGAAGCAACTGAATATTTATTGAAATGATGACCTAGTATTAAATAATCGACTTCACCACTGGTTAATAGATCCTGATAATAATCCAAGTACTCTTCAAAATATTCAGCTTCAAATCCTTGATAGATTGTAATTTGATCAGCATACTTTTCTTTTAATTCTTTAACTTTATTTATATGCTCATCTTTTTTATCATATGTAAGACGCATATTAGGCCCATTATTAATAATAGCTAAACATGCTGAAGCAAAAGCATGGCTATTTCCTATCGTACTAGGTATTCCCTTCAACAAATGTTTGCGATAATGAGGTAGTGGTACATGTTCACTAAAACCTAATTCTTCTATCCCTTCCATGATCGCTGATTTAACCATTTCTTCTTCATCACCAACTGCATGACCACAACGATAAGTATGACAGTGAAAATTAGTCTTCATCATAAAACACCTCGTATAAATACAATCCTTGGGGTTTAGCTTTAAATAAGCATTTCTTTTCCCCTTTGCTATCTAATAGCTCTTGTAATCTAGCTATATCGATTCGTTTAGCACCAACTTGAATCAATCCACCAACAATATGACGGACCATATATCTTCTAAAACCATTTCCAATTAAAACAAACTTAACAATTCCATTTTCTTCACTGATATCAATCTGATATAAAGTTCTAATCGTATTACCATATTGATCATAGCTGCAAAATGAAGCAAAATCATGTTCACCAAGAAAAATTTTAGCAGCCTCTTGCATCAGTTTCAAATCCAATGGACGACCATATTGATAAATATAATTAGTTTCAAAGGGATTATATTCATTAGTGCTTAATAAATAGTGATACTCTTTTTTAGTTGCACTATAGCGACTATGAAACTCTTCTGAGACAAACTCAGTATCTAAAATATAAATATCATTGGGTAAAAAATGATTTATAGCCCGTTTCCACTGTTTTTCTGGAAGGTTGCTATTAGTATCAAAATGAAAGACTTGTTTAATCCCATGCACCTTAGCATCAGTACGACCAGAACCATGAATGATTATTTTATCTTTACAAATATTTTTCAACGCTTTTTGAATTTCACCCTGAACAGTTCTTAAATTATTTTGAACTTGAAAGCCATGAAACTTACTACCATCATAGCTTACTATTGCTTTTACACGAACCATTATAAAATAAAACTCAATACTATAACAATTCCCGAAACAACGATCGTTAATAGAAATGACACCGTATCTTGCATTTGCCATTTCAGCGATTTATAACGGGTTCTTTTAGCTTCAGGGTTGTAATTACGACTTTCCATCGCATTTGCTAAATCTTCAGCGCGTTGAAAAGCTGAGATAAATAATGGAATGATCAAAGAAACAATTGCTTTTATTTTTTCCGTCATCGTTCCTTCATTAAAATCAACTCCACGACTGGCTTGAGCTTTCATAATTCGCTTAGCTTCATCAAGCAAATCAGGAATAAATCGTAATGCAATTGAAATCATCATTGCTAATTCATGAGCTGGAAAGCCAAAACGTTTAAATGGTGTTAACATACTTTCAATACCTAATGTTAAATCTAACGGCTTAGTTGAAGATGTTAGAATTGTTGTTAAGGTAATAATTAGTATCAAACGAATAAAAATATAAGCTGATTGTATCAAAGCACCAGAATAAATATTGAATGATCCAATCGTTAATACTACTTCTCCGGTATTTACTAAAAAGATATTAAATACCATTAAAAATAACATCATAAAAACCATCGGTTTGATTGCTTTTAAAATATGTTTGATTGCAATATTAGATAGTGATGCTACTAATAAGACAAATAACGCTAAAATACCATAACCAATAAAACCAGCATCAAAAAAAACAGCTATTAAAAAAATTAATAACGCACCAATTTTTAATCGCGGATCAAGACGATGAATTAATGAATTTACTGGAATATATTTTCCAAAAGTCATACTATCCATGTAACTCACCACCAATCGCCCTTACTAAATCATCAATATTGTTGATTGAAGTATCAATATGAAAGCCTTGTCGATTAAGTTTAATAATGAAATCTGTAATAATTGGTAAATCGATTCCTAAACTGTTTAGATACTCACTATCTTTAAAAACATTAGCAACCGTATCATGCTTTTCAACTTTTCCATGATTCATAACTACTACTTCGTCACAATATTCTAAAACATGATTCATGTCATGAGTCACTAAAATAATTGTTTTTCCTAAATCATTAACTTTTTTAAATAAGCCCATCATTTCATTTGTCCCTTGAGGATCTAGACCGGCTGTTGGTTCATCCAAGATTAATATATCTGGATCCATCGCTAAAATACCTGCTATTGCAACTCTTCTTTTTTGCCCCCCGGATAAATCAAAGGGCGATTTTTCTAAATAGCTATCATCTAAACCAACAATCTTCAAAACCTCGCTGGCAATCTTTTTCGCTTCTTCCTCACTAACTCCAAAATTAGTTGGTCCAAACATAATATCTTTTTCAATAGTCTCTTCAAATAGCTGATATTCAGGAAATTGAAAAACTAAACCAGCTTTTTTTCTCAATGGTTTTAATTTATTTGGTTTATTGGTTGCTGTAATTAAATAATCTTCTATTTTTATTTCACCACTAGTTGGTAATAATAAAGCATTAATATGTTGAATTAATGTGCTTTTACCACTACCAGTTTGACCAATGATTGCCGTAAAACTTTTATCTTTTATATCTAAATTAACACCTTTTAAAGCATGATACGAAAAAGGGGTATTAGGACTATAAATATGTTCTACTTCTTTGAATGTAACTGACATAATTCGTTAATTAATACCTCCTCTTTTAATGACATACTCGTAGTAATTCCTAGTTTCTTTAATCCTTTCGCAACTTTCAAGGCAAAAGGAATGTCTAGTTCATATTTGACTAGATTAGCCTCATCACTAAGAATTGCTTCTGGGGTTCCTTGACCAACAATTTTACCATCATTTAAAATAATAACTTGATCGGCATTTTTAGCTTCTTCAATATCATGAGTAATTGAAATAATTGTCATATCTTTTTCTTGATTTAATTCTTTAACTAGACTATTGATTTCTCTTCTTCCCATTGGATCAAGCATACTTGTAGCCTCATCTAAAATGATAATACTAGGAGCCATTGCTAGAATTCCAGCAATAGCAACACGTTGTTTTTGACCACCTGAAAGCTTGGTTGGTTCATGATCTAGAAAATCAAGCATCTTAACTTTTGCCGCATAATTATTGATAATATCATCCATCTCATCAGGAGGTACACAATTATTCTCCAAACCAAATGCAATATCATCACGAACTGTAGCGCCAATAAATTGATTGTCAGGATTTTGAAATACGATTCCAATGTTGTCACGTACTTTATAGAGATTTTCTAAATTTAATTCATAGCCATTGACTACAATACTTCCACTCTTTTTTTCTAATAATCCAATTAGCAATTTTGCTATCGTGCTTTTACCACTGCCATTATGTCCTAGAATAGCAACATAATCACCTTTATAAATATCAAAAGATATATGATCTATTGTCTTTAAACCATCTGCATATTCAAAAAACAAATCTTTTATCTCGATAATTTTGTCCATTTCTTCACCACCTTGATAAGATGTTTTTATCATTCTATTATTATTAACAAAGTTAGTCAAGTAAAACAAAAAGACCCGTAGGTCTTTTTCATATTTTTATTTAACTAATGCAATAATTGCCATTGGGGCATTATCACCTTTACGATTGTAAGTTTTTAAGATACGAGTGTACCCACCATTTACATCGGCATATTTAGGTGCAACATCATCAAATAATTTTTGTAAAGCTGTTTTACCAGTTTCTTCATCAACTACGTTATGTAATACAGCAGCAGCTTGACGTCTTGC
Source organism: uncultured Thomasclavelia sp. (assembly GCF_944324745.1). GTDB lineage: Bacteria > Bacillota_I > Bacilli_A > Erysipelotrichales > Coprobacillaceae > Thomasclavelia. Next base: position 7,291 of record NZ_CALUXO010000062.1, read on the forward strand.
GTGTAAGTCACCACGTTTACCTAAAGTAATTAATTCATCAACTACTGAACGAACTTCTTTTGCTCTAGTTACTGTAGTTTCTAACTGTCCATACATAATTACTTCTGTTGCAAGAGAACGTAACATTGATTTTCTGATATCAGAAGTACGTCCCAATTTTCTATTTTTAGCCATGAGTTTAGCGCTCCTTCCTTTCAGATTGCGAATTAATCGATAGGTTTAAACCCTAAGCCTAATTCAACTAATTTTTCTTTGACTTCTTTTAAAGATTTCTTACCTAAGTTTCTTACTTTGATCATATCATCTTCAGACTTAGCGGCAAGATCTTGAACAGTTTGAATACCTGCTCTCTTTAAACAATTGTATGAACGAACTGATAAATCAAGCTCTTCAATTGTCATATCTAAAACTTTATTTGTAGTATCATTTTGAGCCTCAGACATAACTTCCATATTTACAGCCATATCAGTTAATTCAACAAACATATTTAAATGTTCCACCAAAATCTTTGCAGCTAGTGAGATTGCTTCATAAGGCTTTAAAGCCCCGTTAGTTTCAATTTCTAAAGTTAATTGATCATATTTAGCACTTTCACCAACTCTTGTTGGTTCTACTGCATAAGATACTCTTTCAATTGGCGAATAAATTGAATCAGTTGGAATAATACCAATTGTATTGATTTCCTGTTTATTTTGATCAGCACTTACATATCCACGGTCTTTTTTAGCATATAATTCCATGTATAAGTGTGCTCCTTGAGCAACGTGAGCAATTTCCATATCATTAGAAATCATTGTTACTTCAGAAGGACATTGAATGTCCGCACCAGTTACAGTAGCTGGACCTTCAACGTCAATGATCATTGTTGCTGATTCATCACTATCCACATCAAATACAAGCTTTTTAAGACGTAAGATAATTGAGGTAACGTCTTCTACAACTCCATCAACTGCTGAGAATTCATGGATTGCACCTTGAACTTTAATGGCATAAATAGCCGAACCAGGTAATGAAGATAGTAATACTCTACGTAATGAGTTTCCTAATGTTGTCCCAAATCCTCTTTCTAGAGGTTCAATGACAAACTTACCATAATTATCAGTTTCATCATAATTAGCTATATTAAAATTTGCTTTTTCAAACTTTTGCATTTGTTTTCCTCCTCACTAGGAATTGCTATATTAGATCATGCAATAAATTATCCGCGTGGACGTTTTGGTGGACGACACCCATTATGTGGAATTGGAGTAACATCAGTAATTGAAGTTACTTCTAATCCTGCAGCTTGTAAAGCTCTTACTGCAGCTTCACGTCCTGGACCAGGACCTTTAACATTAACATCTACAGATTTCATACCATGATCCATAGATGCTTTTGCTGCTGCTTCTGATGCCATTTGTGCTGCAAATGGAGTAGATTTACGAGAACCTTTAAATCCTAAAGCACCAGCACTAGACCAAGTTATTACATTACCATGTTCATCAGTAATAGTCACAATAGTGTTATTGAAAGTTGAATGAACATGTGCTATACCTTTTGCAATATTCTTTTTTACACGTCTTTTACCGCGTGTTTGTTTTACTCTTGCCATCTTAATTCAACCTCCTATTATTTTTTCTTTCCTGCAATTGGTTTTGCTTTACCCTTACGAGTACGAGCATTTGTTTTAGTTTTTTGACCACGAACAGGAAGTCCTTTACGATGACGGATTCCTCTATAGCTTCCGATTTCCATTAAACGTTTGATGTTTAATGCTACTTCACGACGAAGATCTCCTTCAACTTTAATTGAATCGACTTCTTTTCTAATTTTATTAATTTCTTCTTCTGTTAAATCTTTAACTCTAGTATCTTCAGAAATTCCAACTTTCTTTAAAATCTTTTGAGCAGTTGGTTTACCGATACCATAGATATAAGTTAATGAGATAACCACCCGTTTATCACGAGGGATATCAACACCAGCAATACGAGCCATATATTTTCCTCCTAAAAATTAACCTTGTCTTTGTTTATGTTTAGGGTTTTCGCAAATTACCATTACGCGCCCTTTTCTTTTGATTACTCTGCATTTATCGCAGATTGGTTTTACAGATGCTCTAACTTTCATCCTGTCTACCTCCTCCTGGAAGATTTTAAGTTTTATTTATGTCTAAAAGTAATGCGCCCACGTGTTAAATCATATGGAGAAATTTCTACAGTAACCCTGTCCCCCGGTAAAATGCGAATGTAATGCATACGGATTTTACCAGAAACGTGAGCAAGGATTTCTACTCCATTTTCAAGAGCTACTTTAAACATCGCATTTGGCAATGTTTCTAATACTGTAGCTTCTACTTCAAGAACATCGTCTTTCTTTGCCATTGGTTTCAACTCCCTTTAATTAAAGTTTTGTTAAGATTTCATACCCGTCATCAGTAATGATGATTGTATGTTCATAATGAGCCGCTAATGAGCGGTCTTTTGTTACAACAGTCCAATTATCTTGCAAGACTTCCGTTTCACATCCCCCTAGATGCGCCATTGGTTCAATTGCAAGTGCCATACCAGCTTTTAGTCTAGGCCCCCGACCTGGCTTACCATAATTAGGAACACTTGGATCTTCATGAACTTCGCTACCAATTCCATGACCAGTATAATCACGAGGTGTCGAACATCCATGACTTTCTAAATATACTTGCACAGCATGAGAAATATCTGATAAGCGATTACCAGGTTTTACTTGTTTTAGACCTTCATATAGTGAAGCTTCACAGACTTCCATCAAATGTTTAGCTTCATCACTAATTTGGCCAACAGCATAAGTCCAGGCGCTATCGCCATGATATCCTTTATAACAAGCACCGACATCAACCGAAATAATATCACCATCCTGCAATACTCTTTCACTAGGTATTCCATGGACAACTACTTCATTAATTGAAGTGCAGACACTATTTGGAAAACCATATAGATGCAGAAATGAAGGAGTTGCATTATTATCGCGAATTACCTTCTCGCAAATTTCATCAATTTCCTTAGTCGTAATTCCTGGCTTAATTACTTCTTGAAGTTTCTGATGTACTAATGCAACAATTCTCCCTGCTTCTTTCATCAGTTTTATTTCTCGATCATCTTTAGTAACAATCATTATTTTGCCTCCAGGCAAGCTTTGATATCCTTAAAGACGTCTTCCATTGATTGATCACCATTGATGTTAGTAAGTTCACCTTTCATTGTATAATAATCAATTAATGGACTAGTTTGTTTTTCATAAGTATCAAGTCTAACTTTAACAGCTTCTTCGCTTTCATCAGGACGTTGATACAATTCACCACCACAATTATCACAAATTCCTTCAACTTTTGGTGGGTTATACTCAATATGGTAACTAGCACCACATTCTTTACATGTTCTACGACCAGAAAGACGAGGAATTAAACGATCTAATGCAATTTCTAGATTAATGACTGCATCAATTGTAAAATTAAATTCCTTAGCGATACTCTCTAATTCACGAGCCTGAATGATAGTGCGTGGGAACCCATCAAGAATAAATCCGTTTGGAAATTCATTTTCTGAAAGATATTCCCGAACCATTTGGATAGTATAATCATCAGGAACTAGATGACCAAATTGCATGAAATATTTAGCAATAACTCCATATTTAGTTTGTTCTTTAAGTGCTTTTCTAAATATGTCTCCAGTTGAAATATGAGTTAAACCATATTCTTTAACTAAATTTGCTGCTTGAGTTCCTTTTCCTGCACCAGGAGGACCCATTAAAATAATATTCATTATCTACGCCTTCTTTCCTATTATATTATACTATCGACGAATATAACCGTGATACTCTTTTCTTGTAATATGTGTTTTGATTTGTTTTACGGTCTCTAACGCAACTCCGGTTACGATAATCAAACCAGTTCCTCCTAATGATAAAGAGGCATTTTCAGTTTGCGTCCAGAGAACTGGTGTAATGATTGGAATTGCTGCAATGATACATAATGCTAATGATCCAACAACAGTGATTCTGTTTAAAATTGTTTTAATATGCACCATTGTATCGTTTCCAGTTCTGACTCCAGGAATTGATCCCCCATTCTTTTTCAAATCATCGCTGATTTTTTGCGCATCTATTTGTAAGTTAGCATAAAAGAATGAAAATCCGATAATCATCAAGATATATAGGATAAATCCTACTGGTTCTTGGTAATTAAAAATTGTATTAATCCAATTAGTAACATCGCTAGTATCCATAAAACTAACTATTGTTCTTGGTGCAGCTAATACAGATGCTGCAAAGATTACTGGGATAACTCCCGAACTATTGATCTTAATTGGCATATGTGTTTGATCTTTTGTTCGCATTGTTGTATTTGAGCTAGTTGCATAAATGATTGGAATTTTTCTAACGGCTCCTTCATTAAACACAACAAACACCACAATTGATAAATAAACAATCACAAATAATACATACCAGACAATACCGATTGCGATATCACCAGCACTACCAGTTAAATCAACTAAGTTATTAAATGTAGTAATAAAACTATTTGGTAAGTTAGAAACAATACCAGTGAAAATTAATAATGAAACACCATTACCAATTCCTTTATTAGTAATTTGATCTCCTAACCATACAGCCAGCATACTACCAGCCATCATAACTAATACTACATAGATATATGTCCAAATACTTGAATCTGTCAAAATTCCATATCCAGTATCAAAGGCATATGTTAAAACGCCACCTTGCAATGCCGCTAAAAATAATGTTACAAATCTAGTGACCCGATCTTTTTTCTTCTTACCTGTATTTCCTTCCTTACGCCAACGACTTAAAGCAGGAATTACATCCATTGACAACAACTCAATAATGATTGAGGCTGTAATATAAGGTGATACTCCTAGTGAAAATAATGAGAATGTTTCTAATGTTCCACCACCAAGTAGATTCATTATTCCAAAAATCCCATTAGTTGCATCACTTGAGCTCAATGCACCAGTGGCTACACTAGGAATAGTAACGGCAGCACCTAAGCGATATACGAATAAAATCCCTAAGGTAAATATTATTTTTTGTCGTAACTCACCTTTTTTGAAAACATTTTTTAGGAAAGTAATCATATTAGATCACCTCTGTTTTTCCACCTGCAGCTTCAATTGCGGCAATAGCAGACTTAGAAAACTTATGAGCTTTAACTGTAATAGCTTTTTCTAATTTCCCATTACCCAAAATTTTAACCCCATCTAATTCTTTTTTAATTAAACCTAATTCTTTAAGTTCTTTAGGAGTAACTGTAGCTCCTTCATCAAATTTATTTAATTGTTCAACATTAACAATTGCATATTCTAAACGATTGAAGTTTGTAAATCCACGTTTTGGCAAACGCATGAACAATGGAGTTTGTCCACCTTCAAATCCAGGTTTCTTTCCTCCACCAGATCTAGCACCTTGTCCTTTTTGACCACGACCAGCAGTTTTACCATGTCCTGAACTAGTTCCACGACCAACACGTTTTCTCGCTCTACGTGCACCTTCAGTGTATTGTAATTCATGTAGTTTCATTCGGTTACACCTCCCTATTTTTCTTCTACTGTAACTAGGTGTTCAATTACTTTGATCATTCCTTGGATTGAATCATTGTAATTTTTTTCTACTGTTTGATTAATTTTTGATAAACCTAACGCTTTAAGAGTAGCCCGTTGTTTTGGTAAACGACCAATTGGACTTTTTTTAAGCGTAATCATAACTGTTTTTGCCATTCTTTACGCCCTCCTCTATCCGTAAATTTCTTCTACAGTTTTATCTCTTAATTCAGCAACTTGGTTTACAGTCTTTAATGAAGCTAAACCTTCCATTGTAGCTCTTACCATGTTGATTGGTGTTCTTGAACCAATACATTTAGATAAAATATCAGTATATCCAGCTAATTCGACAACGGCACGAACTGGTCCCCCAGCGATAATACCAGTACCTTGACTAGCAGGTCTAATAAATACTTTTCCAGATCCATAAGTACCAGTAACTTCATGAGGAATAGTTCCATGAACAAAAGGCACTTTAATAACGTTTCTTTTAGCATTTTCAGAAGCTTTTCTAATTGCATCAGGTACTTCGTTAGCTTTACCAGTACCAAACCCAACTCTTCCTTTTTTGTCACCGATAACAACTAAGGCAGCAAAACGGAATTTACGTCCCCCTTTAACTACTTTAGTAACACGGTTAATTGTAACAACACGTTCTTCAAATTCTTTTTCTTCTCTTCTAGGTCCATTATTGCGTTGACCTCTTCTTGGTCCGTTGTTTCTTGGTCCATTATTTCTTGGTTTACGTTGTTCCATGTTGACCTCCTTCTAGAATTCTAATCCCGCTTCTCTAGCTGCTTCTGCTAGGGCTTTAACACGACCATGATAAATGTATCCACCACGATCAAATACTACTTTTTTAATATTCTTAGCTAAAGCTGCTTCACCAACAGCTTTTCCTACTGCTGTTGCAGCAGCGATGTTAGAACCGTTTTCTAATTTCATATTAACACTAGATGCACTAGCTAAAGTAACACCATTAACATCATCAATAATTTGCGCATGAATATGAGCATTTGAACGGAACACATTTAAACGAGGACATTCAGGAGTACCGCTAATTTTTCTACGTACTCTAGCATGTCTTTTTAAACGAATATCATTACGAGATTGTAATTTTGACATCTTTATTTGCTCCTTTCACTAACTACTTCTTACCAGCAGTTTTTCCTTCTTTTCTGATGATTCTTTCATCACTATATCTAATTCCTTTACCTTTGTAAGGTTCAGGTTTTCTTACTTCTCTAATTTGAGCAGCAACTTGACCAACACGTTCTTTAGAAATTCCAGATACAATGATTTTAGTATTAGATGGAGTTTCAATTTTAACTCCTTCTTCACCTTTAATCTCTACTGGATGAGAATACCCTATATGTAATTCTAGCGTATCACCTTTCATTTGTCCACGGTATCCAATACCAACGATTTCTAATTCTTTTTTGAAACCATTGTGAACACCTTCGATCATGTTTGCAAGTAATGCTCTTGTTGTACCATGTAATTGTTTATGAGTTTTTAAATCACTACTTCTACTTACAGTAATTACATTATCTTCTTTATTGATTGTAATTACTGGTGAAAATTGTCTTACTAAAGTCCCTTTTGGTCCTGTAACAGTCACTGTGTTATCCGCAGCGATATCAACTGTAACTCCTTCAGGTACATTAATAATTTTATTACCGACACGAGACATCAGTTTGCACCTCCTGAATTATTTTTAATTACCAAACGTATGCTAATACTTCTCCACCGACTTTTTTAGCACGAGCTTCTTTATCAGTCATTAAACCTTGAGAAGTTGATAAAATTGCGATTCCTAATCCATTTAATACTTTAGGAATTTCATCTACTTTTGCATATACGCGTAATCCTGGTTTAGAAATTCTCTTTAAATCAGTGATTACACGATCATTTCCTCTATATTTTAAAGAAATATTAATATTTTGAATTGGGGCATCTCCCTCAACTGTATATCCATTAATGAATCCTTCGTTTTTCAAAATTTCTGCAATTGCAACTTTTAATTTTGATGCAGGCACGATTACGTTATCGTGACGTTGTCTATTTGCATTGCGGATTCTTGTTAACATATCTGCAATTGGATCTGTCATGACCATTTGCTAAATCCTCCTTCCATCTGGATAAAATTGATTACCAGCTTGATTTTTTTACACCTGGAATTTCACCTTTGTATGCTAATTCGCGGAAGCAAATTCTACAAAGTCTGAATTTTCTAATAACTGAATGTGGTCTTCCACAACGTTCACAACGTGTGTATTCACGCACTTTGTATTTTTGAGGACGTTGTTGTTTCACCTTCATTGATGTTTTAGCCATATTTTTTAAAGTCCTCCTTCTTATTTCTTGAATGGCATTCCTAATTGAGCTAATAACTCATGACCTTCTTCATCAGTTTTAGCAGTAGTTACGAATACGATATCCATACCTCTTAATTTATTAACTTTATCAAAATTGATTTCAGGGAAAATTAATTGTTCTTTAATACCTAAAGTATAATTTCCTCTTCCATCAAATGAATCATTAGAAACACCTCTAAAGTCTCTTACACGAGGTAATGAAATATTTACTAATTTATCTAAAAATTCATACATTCTTTCACCACGTAAAGTAACTTTACATCCAATAGCCATTCCTTCACGTAGTTTAAATCCTGCGATAGATTTTTTTGCTCTAGTAATAACTGGCTTTTGCCCAGAAATTAATGTTAATTCATTAACTGCTTCATCTAATAATTTAGAATTAGATACGGCATCACCAACTCCAATATTGATAACAATTTTTTCAAGTTTTGGAGCTTGCATGATTGAAGAATAATTGAATTTATCCATCATTGATTTTACTACATCGTTTTGATAACGTTCCATTAAACGGTTCATTCTTTATCCTCCTTCCGTCTATTTTTTCTTTTTCTTTTTGTCTACTTCAGCACCAGTTTTTTTGTTAATTCTTACTTTTACTTTTTTACCATCTTCTTCAATAAACTTGTATCCAAGTTTAACTGGAGCTTTAGCTTTAGAATCATAGAATGCAACATTAGAAACATGAATAGGTGCTTCTCTTGTTACAATTCCTCCTTCAGGATCAGCTTGTGAAGGTTTGATATGTTTAGTTACCATATTAACTCCTTCAACGATTACACGGTCTTGTTTTGCAAGAACTTGTAACACTTCACCTTGTTTTCCTTTATCTTTACCTGCAATAACTTCTACAGTATCACCTACACGGATTTTCATGTTTAAGTTCCTCCTATAATACTTCTGGAGCTAA
>NZ_CALUXO010000063.1 GCF_944324745.1 uncultured Thomasclavelia sp.
TTGATTTAGCAATTTCAATTACCTGTTCTTCGCTTTCAACCGAACATGGCCCGGCAATCAATGCTAAATGATCACCACCGACCTTTACTCCAGCTACATCCACGATCGTATCATCAGGATGGAAAGCCCGGTTAGCTAATTTATATGGTTCTGAAACTTTCATAACTTTTTCAACACATTCTTCAACTTCGATAGCTCGAGGATCGATTTTAGTTGTATCTCCAACCATCCCGATAATTGTTTGGATTTCTCCTTTTGATACGTGGGGTTCTGCCCCTTTTGTACGAATTAAATCTTCAATTTTTTTAACATTTTCATCACTTGTATGTGGTTTTAATACAATAATCATAATTTTTTCCTCCTAAAACAAAAAACTCGTCCTAATCAAAGGACGAGATAACTTCGTGGTACCACCTTTATTCGCTAATAGGTCACCCTATTAACCTCATCAAGTACGCCAAAAATCTGGTTCATACTCTAACACTATAACGGGTGTTCCCGGAGATGCCTACTAACTTCAACATTCTACTCCTTGCTGTATTCAGCTATTTGTTTGGATATCGTCACACCACACCGATACTCTCTTGGCCTAAACGCCTAGCTTACTATGTCAATTCATCGTATTTATTTTATTAATTATAGGCTTATAATACTAATTTATTTTCTGTTTGTCAATTAATATAAATTATTTTTTAACGCCAGTTATTTCTTCCAATACTTTTCTAACATTATGGGCTGCATCTTCTTGAATCTCAATAATTTTAGCTCCACGACTTTTAGCAATTTCTCTTAAATCAACCGCAATAGCCGTATGATAAGAGCATCCAATTACTAAAAATACATCCCCAGGTTCCAAATCATCAACCATTTTATAGGCCTTTTGATAATTTGGTGCCAGATCTCCATACAATACTGGTTTGTTATATAATGACCAGGCAATATCCATTTCATCATCTTCTGGTAAACCACCATGCATCTCTAATGCATTAGTTCCAGCCTGTTTATGTAATCCATCAATATTCATCGTAATAACTGGTATTTTATATTCAGCTAATGCTATATGAGCATCATTAGGTTTAGCTCCATTCATACTAGCTTTTAATTGCTTTATTACTTCATTATATTCTTCATGATGAGTATTGGCAAAATCTCTAAATAATTTTTCTCTAACATCAGGTCGTTCCATAAATGTAGGAATATTAGACTGTTTTGAAATTCCGGCACCAGTAAATGCTAAAATTTTCATCGCTATCATCCTCCCTTTTTACTCAATATTTGTTGGTATTATTATCGCATTTTTCTAATTCTTATTCAATAATAGCATCTTGAGCTTTATCATCTAATTTCTAATAATACCAATAGGATTTAAATTCTTTAGATGGTAAAAGACAACAAGTTGAAAACTAGATACAAAAACAATACTACAAATCAAACTAATTATGTATAATATTAATACCATTTCTTTTAAAATAATCATCACTATAATCATTATTATTGATATTATATAGACAGCAGATAGTTTCATTAAATAATCTTTATTAATCATCATTTGAAGATTTTTCTTTGATAATCCATTTATATTTAAGATTGCTAATTCATAGTTTTGATTTCGATATATCCAAAATTGAACAAATAAATACTGCAATCCCAGAATAATGATCATTACTACTGCTATTAGTATTATATGTATATTAATTTCATTTATTGCAGCATTAATCACTTCAATATTTTGAAAACTACTATCTACCAATATATCATCTACTTTAACTCCATCTATTGCTTTGAGCATTTGCTCATAATCTTCAAAAAAAATTGTATAACCACAACAGTTATTTTCATCATAATATTTTTGCAGCATACTATAAGGCATCATTATATATCCAGGATCTTCGTTATTTAAATACTCACTGATAACCCCATTTTTCAAATATCCGGCGGTATCAAATTCTAAATCAATATCAATTATTTCGTTATCTGTTTTAATGACAAATCCTTGGGTTTTTATCTGTTTATTTAAATTTAAATAATTCATCTGATCATTTAATAAGCTATTACTGATAAAAACCGTTTTACTTTTATCGACATATTGACTGATTTTTGAATCAATTGTATTTTCTGTAAAATACGGAATCACATCATAAATACTATTATTAATAATAATTTTAATAGCATTGTATGGATATATCTTTTTAACACCATAATTTTGATATAGTTGTTTAATTTTAATATCCAGTTTTTGATCAATTTTTCGATCTTCATTAATAAGAAAAATCTGATTTTCTGATAACTTTGTAACTTCTTCTTTCTGCTTATCCTTACTATTACTTAAAAATAATAGTCCGCCAAAACTACCCATCACTAATAACAACATACTAAATAGACTAATAATGATTAGGTTTCGATTTCTTTGATTATATAATTCAATATATTTAGTCAAACACTTTTTATCAATTGGTTTAATTTTTTGTAAGTTAAGTTGTTTATTGAAAATCGCTGTCTGACTGTCTTTTATTAGATTAATTTTTTGATTGCTTATTTCATAAATAACATCACTATATTTATGAGCCTCTAAACTATGACTTACCATAACAACTGCAATCTTTTTTTCTGTCGAAATTTTTTTAAGCAACAGATAAAGTGATTTTTCATTTTTACGATCTAAAGCGCTAGTTGGTTCATCTAATATCAATAATTCAGGTTCTTTACTTAAAGCACAAGCAATAGCCAATCTCTGTCTTTCACCACCAGAAAGAGTTTCGATCTCCTGATCTAAAATATTTTTTTCAAGATTTACTAGCGATAATAAATCTACAATCGCAGCTTCATTTATCTCTTTCCCCGATAGAGAAGCATATAGCTTTAAATTTTCTCTAGCATTTAGATGTTCAAATAAAACGCTGTCTTGAAAAACATATCCAATATAACTTCTTTTTAACTTTGATAAATCCTCATCACTTAAATCATTCACCAACAAATCATCGATATAATATTGACAGTTATTTCGCTTAAACAGACCAATTAGATACAATAATGATGTCTTTCCACAACCACTTTTTCCATATATCAAAGTTACTTGTCCCTTGTTTAATTTCAAATTAGAATCATCTATCAATACTTTGTCTTGATAACTAATCTTGATATCATTTATTTTTATCATAATATCTTCCAGTTATAACTGATGGGACAAGTATATTCATGATGACACTGATTAAAATCACTAGGGGAATCATTATAAATTCAAACTCTATATATGAAATATGGAATATTTGATAAATATATTTTACAACAAAAATCAAACACAACATCAATATTGCAATTATTATAGTATCAATTAAATAATTCTTTAATTTGATTTTATTAATAGTTTTACTTGACAAACCAGTCATTTTAAAATAATCAATCATATCGGCTTCATCTTCTTTTTTAACATTACTGAAAATAATCGTAATAACCAATAAAACAAGCATCATGATAATACTAAATAAAGTCATAGCATCTTTTTGTTTATTAATAACACTGCTGGCCTGTTTGGCATCAGCATATTCACTATAATAAGCTATTCCAAGTTCTTCTAATTTTGAAACTACGTCTTCAAAATTAGCAATTGAATCTATCTTTAAATAATATGCATTATATCTCCATGGTTCATATTTTATTATTGTCCCCTGATTTTCTTTTTCAAAGCCAGCACTAGGGCGATTTTCTTCAATTAACTTTTCATAAACATCATTAGAAATAAACAAGGTATTATTATAATATTTGGTATTCCAATCAGGATAATTATCAATCACACCATAGATTGGCAATTTTATTTCTACTAGTTCACCGACTGTATCACTACTAGGAATTTTATTTTGATCGCTATCAAGCAAATACGAAGCATTAAAAATATTATAAAGTGGAATATTAATTGTAGTTTTCAATATTGATCCCTTTTCATAAGCATAACCTATTCTATCAGCCAAGGTCGTTGATAAATAGACACCACCTTTAGGATATTTTTCATCAGAATAATAAACACCTACGTCACAAAAATTATTATTTGTATTTGCTCCTTCTCCTGTTTCTGAATCTATTGTATAATCAACAATATTGTTACCATTTTTACTGATTGTATAGTTAATCTTTCTTTCAATATTTCCATTTATATCATTACTTCGATTAGAGGTCATTATCAAATAACCAGCAATTTTATCTATATGATCAATCTTTTTGATAGTTTCTAATTCACTATCAGTAAATGGAAATTCCTGCCTGCCATTATAATAATCTCGTTGTGATTCAATTACTGGTTTATAAATAATTAATTCTGTCGCTGCTAAATCATTGATGATATCTTCTTGCATCTTAGCAGCATAATTATTTGAAAACACTGATGTCAAAGCTATTGAGGACATAATTGATATTATGACATATTTTAAAATATTCTTGATTAAATGATGTTTTCTTGATTGAAGTAAAACTTCTAATAAATGTTGTGGTTGCTTTTTTACTTGATCACTAATTATTGGGGAATTATTGATACTTTTATTAGTCTGATTAATTTTGTCATCTTTTATTTCAACAATCGATTCAGAAACGTTAATCAGTTCTTGATTATGAGTAGAACAAATGACATATTTATTGTTTTTTGTGATAGTTAGAATCATTTTGATTACTGATTCAATACTATTACTATCTAATGAAGCTGTTGGTTCATCTAAAATTACGATATTAGCATTAGATAAATATGCCAAAATCAATGAAAATTTAATTTTTTCACCACCAGATAATTGCATCGGATATAGTTCTAATTTATCAACAATTTCTAATTCAGTAATTAAATTCATTAAATCTTCATTTAACAAATAGTTTTGATCATACATCTTTAAATATTCTTTTAACTTAATATCATTAAAAAATTTAGGACTTTGACTAACATAGTAAATATTTTCTTCTCTATACTTTTCATTTTCTCTTTGATTTAGTTTTCTTATATCTAGATTATCAATGATCATAATTTCACTATTAAAAGTATTAAGTCCAATGATATTTAAAAGTGTTGTTTTCCCGGCGCCTGATTCTCCGGTAATTGATGTTAGAATTCCTTTTTCAATTATCAACGATTGCTTTGAAAATATTTGTTTATTTCCAAATTTAACATTAATATTGATTAATTTAATCATGATATCACTTCCCTTACCTATAATTTAAATGTTACTTGACCTAATATTTTCAATTAATTTAATATTGGAAATATTGATTATCCTTTTAGAAAAGTGAATTCTAACTACTCTATAATTTTATATTATCAAACACATAGTATTTGTCAATACAATATATATCTATTTTAGATATATATTTAATATAGTTTAATAATTAAAAAAATAGAATCTATTATCAAATAGATTCTAAAAATTAATTACAAATTTCTAATATAATATTATCAATAAACTTATCTATCTACTCGAGTTATTTCTTCCCTAATAACATAAGAATTTCTTTCTTCTAAATATCCCATGTATACTTGATAAGTAATGATCAATAACAAACAACAAATAATTATTACAATACTGCATAGTGATTTTTTCACAATATCTCTAGTATTAATTCTTTTTAACAAATAATTTTCATCACATTCTTTTAAATACGCTAAAACGACACTTTTAGGTTCCCCAAAATTTTCAACAATTTCATCATAGCTTGCATCAGTAAAATCTAAACAGTACTCTTCAACATTTGTCATATACTCATTAATGTATGCTCTTTCCTTTTTCGTCCTTAAAGGCATCAATGTTATTAGATTCTTTTTATATAATGTAATATTTTTATTAGCTTTCACCATCTACCACTCCTTGATCATTACTAAAAATCAAACTATCAATTAACTTCTTTTTTACCAGATACTGTTCGATCAAATCATTTAAATATTTTTCACCCTCCTTTTCCAACGAATAATAAACTCTAGTTTTATTATCTACTACAACAGTTCTTGTTTTTACATAACCAGCATCTATCAGCTTACGTAATGAAGGATATAAAGTACTCATTTTGACAGTAAATTCATTGTTTGTTTGTTCTTTTATGAATTTTGTCAACTCATACCCGTACATTTCTTTTTGTTTTAGCAAGTATAAAAAAATCATAATTAAATCATTACCAGAAATCGTTTTTTTCATATAACCACCTTTTAATCACTATTATTTTAACATTATATCGAAAAAAATAATATACTTCACCATTATTAAATATCAAAGATATAATTAATATTATCCAATCCAATACTATCAAAGTAAAAAACTATTAAATAAAAATAATGGACCATTAACAGTATGAATAATCACGACTGTTAAAAGACCATCATAACAAATATTGGTGCTTTTAATACAATGATATTTAATATTCCATTAAATTATTTATAGTAATGAAAACCGATTAAATCAAATTAAATAATTTTTGTAATTCATAAATAATTCTAATTACAATCATAATTGTTAAAACAATTATAATTATTTTTCTTCTTTTTTGCCATCTTCTCTTTCTTTTTTCATAATCTATCAAATTATTATTCTTTCTATAAGTATGAATATTAACAATATCAATTATAAGTGCGATAGTACCCATAATAATAACAGCAAATGCATAAGGAGCATCACTAGCATCATCAATTCTCATAGTAGAAAGAATCAATAAAAATGATAATGACAACACTGTATTTTGTTGATGAAACCATTGATAATCTTTACGTTTAATAATGTGAATAATAAGATAGATTGAAATTAATACGATAGCCAGCCAATTAGGATTTAACATAACGCCATCCTCCCCTAGATATCTGTTTTAAATTAAATAATAAATTTGATGGACTATTTATCTGACTATACTACGATTCATTTATATCAAAAGGATTATATTTTGGCAACGATGAACCGTATTCCTTACAAACTTTTATTTTTTCCACCTCATTCCATGCAACTAAAGAGATACCATCAAATTCAGTAGTTTTATCATTGTTTTTACAAGCAAAGCACCACTCTACAAATGTATAATTATCGCTATGAATAAAACTAGTAATGTCCCACTTAATTAATTTAGAACCATCATGCCATTTTTTAAACCAGCATTTGATTTGATCAAGATTATTATATTCAGGTCCCCAAGATTCACTATAATAAACATTATTATCAAATACTTTTTCAAACTTATTCCATTTATTATCAAACCAAGACAAAAACCATTCTTTAATTATCTTTTGTCGATATACTTTTTTCGCTTGTTTAAATAAAAATGGCTGAATATCTGGATAAGTTAAATTATCTGGTAATTGATCAAATAATTTGATTTTCTCAATTTCACTATGAATTTCTTGTTCTAATTTATCAACGTCCGCTAAAAAAAGCATTCCGAACATTTCGTCACCAGTTTCATTTACTCGGTTTTTACCAGTTACCGAATAGACACATACTGGCATTATCTCAAAATCAAGTGCTCCAGTTTCTTCAAACAGCTCGCGTTTTGCAGTTTCTAAAATTGTTTCCCCATGTTCTCGATGACCACCAGGAATTTCATAAGTATCTCTTTGTCGATGCTTACATAATAACCACTTATCTTGATATCGAGTAACAATAACCGCGAATTTTAATTTATCATCATCAATATTATCATAAAATTTAACTTCCATAATTACCTTTCCCTTTATAAAACCTTCAATTTATTTTGATCAAAATAATAAATATTTTCTTTTTTAAACCCAAATACGGAACCTTTAATACTTATATGTGGCTCAAAGGTAAAAAAAGCCACATCACTTAATTTTTGATTATTGCCCTTTTCAATATAAATCCGATCATCACTTCTTGTAACAATCGAATGGCCTAGATTTCCTAAAAAATCCAAATTAACAAAACCAGATTTTTCAATAATAGTATTCATATGATAATAAAGATCTTCAAACGTTGTAGCAACAGTTACATAATTAAACAATTCCTGATGTAATTTTTCTTCCATCATTAATCCTTGTTGCCATTGTTTATTTTTTATTTTTTCTATTTCGGTAATTACCTGTCCATTTTCAATAATAATAGTTCTAGCATAATCGCCCCAAATATGATTGTTTTGGGGACTTAAATCTATCGTAATTATATCATTTGTTTCAATCAGCTTACTTGCAGTTTGATATCTTTTCCCTGAAATAGAAATACTAGTCTCTTCACCAGAAAAAATAAAAGCACCAATATCCCAATACCAAAATGAATCAGCCCCTAATTCCAACATTTTATCTTCACAAATCTTACGAACTTCAATTAAATTCATTCCTGGTTTGATCATCTTTTTAATATAATCCATTGTTTTTTTGGCAATCATTTGCACTTCTTGATAATTCATCAATATCACCTACTTATATCTATATTTTAACATTAATAGCAAGTAAAAAATATTGTTTATTTATAAAAGCGGTATTTGTTAATATCGTTATTAGCATCATTAACTGCTTTTACGATCATTTTTTGATAATCAGATAAACAAAGTCCAGTATTTTTATCACTGCTAAATTGATTTGGATAAATAATAGAACGACTGGCACAAACTAGCGTGCCTAAGCCAGCTTGATCAAAATAATCGACTAAATCAGCTCCTCTAGCTCCTTGAACTCCATAGCCAGGAACTAAGAAAAATGAATGCTTAAGTATAGTTCTGATTTTTCTAGCATCTTGCTTAAAAGTTCCGGCAACAACGGCTCCAATATTTGAATAACCTGTCTCATTACCAATTAATTCACTGATTAATTTTGCCGTTTTTAAATAAACTGTCTGATTATCATTAGTAACGATATTTTGTAGATCATCAGATGATGGATTAGATGTTTTCGTTAGAATAAATATTCCTTTATCATTATTATTGGCTACTTTAATAAATGGCATTATTCCATCACGTCCTAAATAAGGATTAATTGTCAAAGCATCTCCTGAAAGTAAAGTATTGCCCAAATAAGCTTGAGCATAAGCTTTGCAAGTTGGCCCAATATCACCTCTTTTTCCATCCATAATTACTAATAAATCTTTTTCATGAGCATATTTGATTTTTTTTCCAAACCTTTGATTCCCTCGCTGCCAAAAACCTCATAATAAGCTAATTGTGGTTTAACAGCGATACATTTATCATGAACTAAATCAATAATCATCTGATTAAATTTATAAATTACTTCAATAATACTTTTATCCTGAAAATCTTTTAATATTACTTCAGGAAATAACTCTAAGTTGGGATCCAACCCAACTACTAAAACCGTATTTTTCTGCTTGATTTTTTTAATTAACTTGTCTTGAAATTTCATCTTCATTCCTCCATTTCTTTTACAACCTAATTATATTTATTTATTCTTGTTTACTAATAGGACATATGTCATACTATTTATGGTGATATGATGAACGAAAATTATTATTTACAAAAAATTGAAAATATCGTCAGTGAAAACTTAATGTCTAAATTAACATTATGTCATTTTAAAAAAGATGAATATATCGTAAAACAAGGGCAAGAACTAAAATGTTTATATTTACTAGTAAAAGGACGAGTAAGAGTTTGCAAAACAACGGCTAATGGTAATACTTTACTTTGTAACTTTACTAGTGCTCTTTCAGTCATTGGTGAAGTTGAATTCTTTTTAAATCGAGAAATTAATTGTGATGTTATTTGTAATCAGGATTGTATTTTATATACTATTGATTTATTGAGAGACTTTCAATTAGTAAAAGAAGATCCTTTATTAATGAATTTTTTAGCCACGAGCATGGCGGATAAACTTTACAAAAGTAATTATAATGCTTCACTTTCTAATAATTATCCAGTTATCAACCGTTTAGCTGCCTACTTAATCTCGTGTAATCAAGCTGGGATCATTCAAGAAAATTTTATGACGGTTTCTAAAATGATTGGTTGTAGCTATCGTCAATTACAGCGAGTTTTACAGCAACTTTGCCAAAAACAATATCTTTTAAAACATGAAAATGGTAGTTATCAAATCATTAATGAATCCGCATTAAAACAATTAGGTCAGGAAATATATCAATTATGACTACCAATGATTAAAAATCAAAACAATCATCTAGTCAGCCTTCCAAATTTAAAATTAGGTTATGGTTAATGCAGCAAATTTATTAATGAACTGACACAAACAAAGGAGAACTATATGAAAAAAATTATTTTATATATTGCCATGAGTCTTGACGGTTATATTGCTGATCATAATGGTCAAGTTGACTGGCTACAAGGACAAGATGATCAAGTGACCATGATTGATACGTATTCACCGTTTATCAAAAATATAGATACTATTATTATGGGTTACAAAACCTATCATCAAATTATAACGCAACTGGCACCTGATAACTGGGTCTATCAGCAACAAACAAGTTATGTCATCACTCACAGGCAATTATCATCAACCGATAATATTATTTTTACTTCTAAATCGCCTAGTCAAATAGTTTTCGAATTAAAAAAACAGCCAGGTAAAGATATTTGGATTTATGGTGGCGCTAATATTATCAACCAATTGATGAAAGATAATTTGATTGATGAATATTATATTACGATTATCCCAACGATCTTAGGTTCTGGAATCCGACTTTTTGAGTCTATCTTTAATGAAATTAGATTAAAACTAATTCATCAGCAAACTTATAACGGAATAATAGAGTTAATTTATACGCGATGTTAAATCTTAATCATGATATTTATCATCAACAATGATCTTATCATTTTTAAAAATATCTCTTTTATTAATATTACTTAAAAGTAAACGAAATACGATGAATTCACAACTATCGTTTGTATTATTTTTAAAAGTATGAATTGAATTTTTAACCGCTACTATTTGCTTTTCTTTAATTTCTTGACAATGTTTATGGTTTGCATCAAACCATAAACATTGCATTTTTCCTTTAATTACTACAATTACTTCTTCAATTTGTCGATGAAAGTGCCATGGTTGAATTGTATGCGGCGGTAAAACATTTAAATGAATTTCATATTCATCAAATAAATAATAATTGACTGCTGTTAGATCTTCTTTGACAACATTAATTGCATCATTGAGATTATATATTTTTAATTCATTCATTTTTGGCTCCTATAATTAATTTATATTATCTAAAATATTAGATAATTTGATTATAATAGAGAACCTAACGTCATTGTCAAACAAAAAAAAGAGCTGACGCTCTTTTAAAATTAGAGAATTCGATAACCTTTGATCAAATCAGCATATTTTTGTGTTAATTCTTTAGTATAAATTTTATCTTCTGTTGAGTTCCGCACTTCATGCCATAAAATGGCGGCAACTTTAATTTTATTTTTATAACATGAATTATTTGCATCCTGGCAAAAATCCTTTAAAAACTTATTCCATTGACATAATGAATTGTCATATTTAGCATATTCTTTTTTACCATAATAAACATCTAACATATCCTGAATCGTAAAACTAGTATCATGTTTCTTTTTTACCATTCTCCAAGTAGCCGCCATATCTGCATTAAATTTGAATTTATCAATTTTAGTAAGTTGAGAAAATAATTTGCGAAACTTTTGATTAAAAGAAAAACCACATTCTAACAACCCGGTATCTAAATTAATAGTAACATCATCAACACTTTTTATCTTGCAGCGATTTTCATTGACTATCTGACCTTGATAATATTGAGCAATATTATCGTTTAATTCTTGTTTTGTTCCATCACTTTCAATACCTAATCTTTTACAAATTTGTTTTAATTCCGTCTTATACCAATAATATTTAGAAAACTCCTGATAATCTTTAATCTTTTCAAATAATGGTCTTTCCATAATAATCTCCCTTTACAAAATATTTTCTCTTTAATTTACCATTAAAAACAATAACTTTCTATAACTATATTGTAATTTAAAACCATCTGACTTATTAACTTAATTGCAATCTATTTATAGAAAGCGTTTAAAAACACTAAATTTTATTAATAATTTGAAGTACTTTAACAGCCGCTTTAGCAAACCCATTTAAATCATAACTGTCACTAACATAATCAGCCAACTGTTTAATTTTCTTTTCTGCATTTTTAACCGCAATCTTATAATTTACAGTCTGCAACATTTCAAGATCATTATAATTATCACCAATTGCGAAAGTATTTTTAATCTCGATATCATAATACTGACTAAGAAAAATTACTCCATTTCCTTTAGTGGCCTCATTACTGGTGATTTCTAAATTAATATCACTTGAAGCAGTCATTTTTAAATTACCAGTAAAGTTGCTTTTAAGCTGATTTAAAAACTTTTGATCATGACTAATAACTTCAATTTTAAATAAATCGTGATTATAAGTGATAAATTGTCTTTTAAGTTGTGGATCTAATCGGTGGTGACTATAAATAATATTATAATAAATTTGCATTCCCATTAAAATAGTATCAATTTCATTACTCTTTATTTGTGCTAGTGAATATAGATTTTTAATTAAATTAGTGACTTGATGGTAGTAAGTATTATTTTGATCATAGAGCAGATAAAAACAATCTTGCTTATTACAAATATCAAAAAATCTTTTTAAATCAATATTATTTAAAACATTATTTTTAAGTAACTGTTCATTTTCATTATAAATTTGGGCTCCATTTAAAGCAATGACTGGCAATTTCAACTGATATTTATCAAGAATATTTTTCTTAATATCTTGATACGAACGTCCTGATGCTAAAACCACAATCATATTATTGGTTTGCAGCTTTTTAATTGCCTGAAAATTTTCTAAACTGATCTGATGACTATCATTTAATAGCGTTTTATCGAGATCAGTAAAGAATAAATACTTATTTTTCATAATCTTCTAATTGTAAAGCCTTAGACAAATATTGATTGAAAGTATCACTGTTTAAATGCACAGTACCCCAAGCCAGTACTTCAGGAAGCGGGAATTTTTGATAAATGTATTGGCGCTGTTTTTTTAAGTTATCAACAAATTCATCAAAACCCTGATCAATCTTATTTCTTTTTTCATGAGGATAATGAATTCCGGTTGCTTTTCGTTCAACGTTTATTTTTATTCCGGCTAAAAATATTCTTAAACCTAATTCTGAATCTTCACCGCCCCATTCATGAAAATGCTCATCAAATAATCCTACTCTAAATAGCTGGTCTTTTTTAATCGCAGTTAATCCACCAGAAAAATAAACCCATGGTGCTAACCATTTGGTCAAATCATCGCCTAAAGCCTGATAACCTGTCTCCCGTCGATCCAAATAGCCATTTGTTTGCATTTTTACAATTGAATCATCGATATGATCAAAATCAATTAATTCCTTTATTTTATCACTATCATCATTATCATTAGAAAATCCAAAAACATAGCCCAAAATTGCTTCATCACTCTTAATTACTCGATCATAGAAAGACTGTAAAGTATTAGTTCCAATTAGAATCCCCGTATCAATAAATACACAAATTTCCCCTTTAGCATTTTTGATTCCCATATTTCTAGCCATTCCCGCTCGAAAACCCTGGTCTGATTGATAAAAGTATCGTAGATGACAGTGCTGTTCATATTTTTTTATCAAACTAAAATTATCAACAGCTGAACCATCATCACAAACCAATATTTCATAATTATCGATTTTAAAATTTGATTTTAAAATCGATTTAATTGTTTCTTCCAATAAAAACTTATCATTATATGTCGGAATAATGATACTTAATTTATATTCATCCATTTTTATCTCCTTTTTAATTATTTGACAATATAATCAAAATAAGATAATCTGTTATCGAACTTTAGATTATATTGATTTTAAAATTACAATTCCTGTTGTTGTGTTATGTTGTGTGTTATTTAATCAATAAAAATAATCATATAATTTAAAGTTCTTTTTCTAACCAGTTAACTTTTTTATTAATAACATAATGATCAACTAACCATAACATTCCATCAAATATTATCAATAAACTATAAGCGTTATTTAAAGGCATAAAATTGCATAGAAGCAATGCTATCGTTAGTCCAGTAATTCTGCCTAAAGCAATAAAAAATTCACAAGAAACAATATAATCTTCCTGGTTAAAACCGGCTTTGGCTCGTGATGCCAATTGATATTTCATTGATTGGAATAAAGTCTGATTCCAGCAATAAACAATTCCCAAGCCTAAATACACCAATAACAAAGTACCTGGTGTTTTAAAAACTCCTAACAACAGCATAATTACAAAATAAATGATTGATGCAATTAAATGATATTTCTTTTGATTATAACGATTAAAGCGACTGGCAATAAACACTGAACTAAAAATCCCA
Source organism: uncultured Thomasclavelia sp. (assembly GCF_944324745.1). GTDB lineage: Bacteria > Bacillota_I > Bacilli_A > Erysipelotrichales > Coprobacillaceae > Thomasclavelia. The sequence continues at coordinate 14,303 of NZ_CALUXO010000063.1, forward strand.
ATCACTGCCATCATTGAATTGTATTGACCAATAATTTGCTCATTTGCAATAATTGAATAAGCAAAGACAGTAAATATCTGATTAAAGATTGCTTCTCTAACTCCATTACTAAGATAGTAATATTTATTGCTGTCCCAATAGACATTTCCTTTTAATTTCAAAACCTTTAAAACATTCATTTTAGCATCAAGATTAATATTAGCTATTTGACTAGATATAATCATACCTAACCCAAACAAAATCACAGCTATTAAAAATAATAAATAATAGCCGGTTAATTGAGTAAAACGAACAATAATATAACCAGAAACTGTTGGTGTAATCACCCCAAACAAATAACTGAAGGACTGTTGCCAAGAGAAAAAACGTCCTTGTTCCTTTTCTTTAACTAACTGTCCTACTAATAAATTAAATGAAAAGTAATAAAAACCCTGTCCCATTCCATTAAATAAACCTAACGGGATTAAAAATAAACTTGTTTTTTCTTGTAATAATAAAATACATAAATAATAAAGTAGCGTTGCAACAATTCCTAATTTCAAAATAAAATTAAGAGAAATCTTGATAATTAGTTTTGTTGCCAGCATAAAAGCTAATAGCAATGTTGCATAATTAATAATATTTTGAATAATAATTATTCCAATATTATTAGTTACCCGCACTAAATAGACATTAATAAAAGTAGTTGCAAGATTGGTCCCCGCTAAATACAGCATCCCAATCACTAATAGAAATAGGCTATTTTTCGATAACAATTGTTTTAAATTATTCATTTTTAAACTTATCTATCGCTATTTTCAACAATTCAACAACTTCTTGATCACTCAGACTAATACTATCAACTAGAATATAAGAAGCAATTCCGTGACTATAAAAACGAACATCTCGAAACACCTGATTAGCTTTAGCTTCGGTTATTTGATACTGTTTAACCATCTTTTGGATAATATTTTGATTATATGTTGAAGTGATGACTTGTGATAGCGATCTGGTACCACCGACATCAGAAACATAAACAGCTTTAAATAAGTTTTTTTCCTTTCTGGCAAATTCAATATAAGCATAGCTAACCCGAAATAATTCATCATCATCACTATATCGCTCCGTAAACTCCCGGTAATACTGATAGATTTTTTCAATCAAGTCCTCTTTTAATTCATTCATATTTTGATAGATACGAAAAAGTGGCTGAGTTGAACAATTCAACTGCTTAGCAATACTTCTGGCATTTACCTCTGTTATCCCCTTCCTTCTAGCAATTAAAAAAGAAGCATTTAAAATATCTTCTTTTGATGTTTTTGATTTTGGTGGCATATTAATCTCCTTTCTATAAAATAACATATGTTACGCAACACTTGTTATTTTATAAAATTAACTATCAATTGTCAATACAGCGTTTTAATTTTAGAGTTACAAATGATTCTTATTATGCAATTTGATAAAAACTAAATCTGCTATCTATTCTAGTCAGCTTTTATTCTATTGACCTGCTAGAATCGATATATTTACAATTTTATTATCATCAACTTATTGATAATATCAGTTTTGTTTCCTATAAATATTTTTATTCAAAGTGATTTAAAGGTAATAAATAGCTTTTTATTATCTAGTATAGTAAAATAAAATTATCAAAAATCGGAGGGGAAGGATTTGATATTATGGCGCTTACAACAACTTTAATTAAAATGTATCTGACCAATGTCATTAAGTTAAGATTTTAATGACAATCGATGGTTATATTGCAAATATGCCCTCTCTTTTTTATAAAATTTTTATCATTTTTAAAAGAAAAATATTGACATTGCAACGATAGTGTGCGGCC
>NZ_CALUXO010000064.1 GCF_944324745.1 uncultured Thomasclavelia sp.
CCCGGTAGAAAATACAAGCGACATGTCAAGCCAAAGACTACCGTATTCTTTAACTATCGTTATAACTAACATAATTTATTATATACCTTGAAAAATGTAGTTTCAAGACTACACTTTTTTAGCTTGAATAAATATTAAAAATCAGGAAAAATATATTTACATATAATTCCTGGCTAAAATTTTATCATCTTAACTTAATGACATTGGCCTAAGTGCTTCTTCATTTTTTTAGATGTTGAAAAATTAAACCGAAAATCAAGCCGGTTATTGCTAAAACACAGCCAAGCAAATAATTGTTAAAAAAGAAGCCTAAACTATTTCCGATAATAAAACCACCAATTAGCCACCATTCAATTGAATCATCATTTTTGCCAGGAATTTCAATTTCTAAAGCTTCATCAATTGAAGATTCTAGAGTTATTGCCAAGTCCTTTAAACTATTTACATCGGGGATTGTTTCGTTTAGTTTTCATTTACAGATGGTCTGTCTAGCAACATTTATTTGATTAGCTAATTGCTCCTGTGATAAGCCTTTTTCCTTTCTTTTAGTATAGATTATTTTTCCTAAGTTCATATCTCTCCAGTTACTTCTAGTTTATCAATAATTACTGCAATGTCTAGCAATATTAAATAAAATTTACGCCCTTGATAATAACATGCTATTTAAAAAAACAAAAAAGAGTGGTCTACCACTCTTCGATGATTCCTTTAATTAATGTTGCAAAGTTTTTCTCTGATTTAGCTGCAATATCAATAACTTCTTCATGAGAAAGTTCTTCGTCTGATAATCCAGCTGCTTTATTAGTAACTAAAGATATTCCTAATGTTTTCATATTACAATGGCGAGCGACAATGGCTTCAGGAACGGTTGACATTCCGACAGCATCAGCTCCTAAAGTTCTAAGGGCTCGAATTTCTGCTGGAGTTTCATACATAGGGCCTTGGGTAAAAGCATAAACTCCATCTTTTAAATCGATATTATTTTCAGTTGCAACTTTGTGAGCTAATTCGCCGATTGTTTTATCATATGCATTACTCATATCTGGAAAACGAGGACCAAAATCATCAAGATTAGGACCTCTAAGGGGACTGTCCATAAATAAACTAATATGATCTTTAATCAACATTAACTGACCAGGTTTTAGGTCATCACGAATACCACCACTGGCATTAGTTAAAATTAGATTTTCGATTCCCAGTTGGCTAAAGACTCTAATTGGAAGGGTAACAATTGGCATATCATTACCTTCATAATAATGAAAACGACCTTTCATAGCTAGAATGGTTTTACCACCTAATGATCCAATGATTAATTTACCAACATGTCCTTTTAAATTAGTTAAAGGAAAATGGGGGATATCACGGTAATCTAATTCAACGGGATTTCTGATTTCATCAACTAAATGTCCTAGACCAGAACCTAGGATAATCGCTAAATCAATTTTTCCATGATATTGCGATTTGATGTAATCAGTAGCTTCATTAATTTTAATGCGCATAGATTGTACCTCCTGCTTTCAATTATAGCATAAACTTGCTAAATGTATTATAATGAAAATATAAAAATTGTTAAGTAATTTATTTTGTTTTCTTGTCAATGCTGGAGGTGCCCCATGAAATCATCTTATCGCCTGGAACATACTAGATTAAAGGATAGTAAAGTCTTTCGCGATGCTGTTCATAATTATATTCATGTTGATCAGCCAGTTATTTTAGCTTTAATTAATTCTAAAGAAATGCAAAGACTTAGAAGAATTAAGCAATTAGGTGGTGTTTATCAGGTCTATCAAAGTGCTGAGCATTCGCGATTTACACATTCTCTAGGTGTTTATTATGTGGTGAGTAAAATGATTTTTGAAAGTGCTATTGGTCAGGCTTTAACTGATTATGATAAGCTAACGGTTTTATGTGCGGCTTTATTACATGATGTTGGTCATGGGCCTTTTTCGCATTGTTTTGAAGAAGTTTTTAAAATTCATCATGAGGATTATACGATAAAAATTATTAATGGAAATAGTGAGATTAATCATATTTTAGAAGGTTTTGATACTGGTTTTGCTAGAGTAGTTAGCAGTGTAATTGAAAAAACTCATCCTAATAAAATTTTAGTTCAAATGATTTCCAGTCAGTTAGATGCAGATCGCATGGATTATTTACTTAGAGATTCTTATTTTACTGGAACTACTTATGGTCATTTTGATATGGCACGAATTTTACGAGTGATGCAAGTTGATAATGGAAAGATCGTTTTTAAAGAATCTGGAGTCCAGGCAATTGAAAACTATATTTTAGCTCGTTATCATATGTATTGGCAAGTTTATTATCATCCAACTAGTCGTAGTTATGAACAACTGTTAATTAGTATTTTTAGACGGATACAGGATTTGGATCGACAAGGTTATGATTTTGGTGATATTCGATATTTAAAACCTTTTATCAAAGGAACAGTTGATGAACAAGAGTATGTAAAATTAGATGAAAACGTAGTTATTTATTATTTTATGATTTTCAGTGAAGGAAATGATTTGATATTAGCGGATTTATGTCAACGGTTTTTAAATCGCCATCTGTTTGCTTATCGAGATTTGAAAGATGAAGCTGATTTTAAACAGACTAAGAAGCTTTTTAAAGAAAAAGGCTATGACCCACGTTACTATGTAGTTTGCGATGATCAAAGCCAGGTACCATATTTATATTTTGATCATAATGATGCAATTAGTGAAATTGAAATTCTGGTGGCTGGAAAATTGCGCTTTTTACCAGAAGTATCAGAGATTGTTGGGGCTATTATTAATTCTAAAAATTATAAAGATGATCGAAAAATATTTTATCCCGAAGAATAACTTCGGGATTATTCTTTTTTAAACCAATAGATCGTTCCATTTTCGTCAAAGTCACCAGTTAAAGGATTGATTGGAATTTGTTGAATTTGATCAGTTGGCTGATACCAGCTAACTTCATAGTTTTCATTAGTATAATTTAAAACATCATAAACAACTTTTTTGGCAACAGTTTTATCAGCGGTTGTCGTCATTTCCCGGTTATCATCATAACCGACCCAGCTGGCAACTAGAACTTGAGGATTATAAGCCACTGCCAGATTATCAAAATCAGTACTTCCAGTTTTACAGGCATTAATATTATCAAGTTGATAATCAGCCATTGTTGCTTGAAGATAAGTACTAAATACATCATTGAACGATGAGGTTAATAATTGCGATAAAACAAGACAAGTATCCTGGTTTAGCAGTTGTTGATTACTAGCCTGATGCTCATATAAGATTTTTCCTTCATCATTAGTTATCTTTTCAATCGTGTATAAATGATTATAAACACCTTCACTGGCTAAACAGTTATACATATTAGCTAAATTATAGATATTAGTATTTAATGTTCCTAAAGCTAATGAAGCATTAGCTTTAACATCTTTTAAACCAAATTTTTTAATCAAAGCTGCTAAATTTTCTTCTCCTAAAAAAAGATGAGTCTTAACTGCATAAATATTATCAGAAACAGCAATAGCTTGAGCTAATGTAATTTCTTGATAAGCATACTTATCATTAAAATTACTTGGGCTATATGTCGTATTATCATCTAATTTAAAAGTTGTTGGTTCACATAAAAAAGTTGTTGTCGGGGTAAAACCATTTTCTAAAGCGAGATAATATAGTAGTGGCTTTATAGTACTACCAATTTGTCGATTAGATTTAGTAGCACGGTTATATTGTGATAAAGCATAATCTTTACCACCAGTTAAAGCTAAAATTTTACTGGTATATGGTGCTACAACAATACTGGCTGTTTCAACGTCGCTATCTTGTGTATATTCTTGACTGCTGTTTTCAATTACTTTTTGATAATCTTGATTAAACGTAGTATAAACATTTAATCCCTGATTTAAATAAGTATTAGTATAAAAACCTAAATCTTCTAGTTCATCAATAACAGTATCCTTATAATAATTATTACTGATATTTTCATCAGTTTGATGAACTTCAGCTAAATTTAAATCACTTTCTAAGACACTTTCTTTTTGACTTTCACTAATTTCACCACAGTTAATTAAAGCATCTAAAACTAGACTCTGTCTTTTTCTGGCTGCTGTTTGATCATTTAGCGGTGAATAATAAGTTGGTCCGTTAACCACTCCTGCTAACATGCTGCTTTCATTTAAATCTAAATCTTTCGCACTTTTACCATAAAAATACTTGGCTGCATTCTCAATCCCGTAAATTCCATGACCAAAATAAACATTGTTGATATAGCCTTCTAAGATTTCATCTTTAGTTAAGTGGGTTTCTAATTGCATAGTCAAAAATGCTTCTTTAATTTTTCTGGACCAGGATTTTTCATTGGTTAGATATAATAGTCGGGCATATTGTTGGGTAATCGTGCTGGCTCCCTGAGATTTATCTTGGTTAGTTAAATTAACTTTCACAGCTCTTGCAATCCCGATAATATCAAATCCTCGATGTTTATAAAAACGCTGATCTTCAATGGCAACGATACTTTTTAAAAAATCATCACTAACATCATCTAAACTGACATAATGACCGGCATAATCATTAATTGATTGATAAAAGATATCTTCACTATCATCGTATAATTTTAAATATCGATTTTTGTTTAAATCTGGTTCCCCAAAACAATATGCAATCAGATAAAAAGATAACAAAATCGCAAAACTACTGGCACTTAAAACAACTAATATTTTTATTACTTTTTTCATTTATTTAATCACCAAAAGTATTCTTGACTTATTTGTGTTATAATATGCACTATATTATTGTAGTAACTTTTAAAAATGAAAAGAAAGATGGGATTGAATGAGTCAAGTAATTAAATTAAATTATCGCAGTGTTTTTAAATATGAAAATGAGACGGAGTCTTTTAAATATCATGGAATTGCCTCATTGGATAAAAAAGATAATCAGACGATTATCAGTTATCAGGATCAAAATAAAATAAAAATAGTTTTGAAAGAAAATGAGGTAATTTTACATAATGATGCTAGTATTTTACGTTTGCACCAGCACCATCCGGTTATGAATCATTATCAAACTGCATATGGAGCCTTAAAATTAGAGACAAGGTTAATCAGTTATGAATGTGGGGATACTATTAAAATAAAATATGGATTATATGATGGGATACATTTATTAAGTCAGGTTTATATTTTGTTGCAATATCAAATTTTGGAGAATTAGAATGAAAGTTTTAAAAGTATTACAAAACAGAATTGTAATATCAATCAGTTTAATATTATTACAGATTATTTTAATTGTTTTTTTCTTACAATATCTTATTGATGCAATCTGGATCAGAACATTTTTAATTGGTATTAGTTTTTTTGTTGCTTTATATATAATTAATAAGGATGACGATGATTCTGGTTATAAGATTATCTGGCTAATTCCAGTTCTGGCTTTTCCGGCCTTTGGTGGTTTATTGTATGTATTTTTTGGTAACAAAAAACCAGCTAAAAAGCTGCAGGATGCTTATTTATTGCAAGATCAGGCAATGGAGCCATATCGTTATCTCAATGACGTTCACCAAACGATTGAAGATGAAGATATTAAAGGACAAGTAAATTATTTAGTTAGGGAAAATTATCCAGTCTATCATAATAGTGAAATCAAGTATTATCCTTTAGGTGAAGTGGCTTATTATGATTTACTGGCAGAATTAAAAAAGGCTAAGTATTTTATCTTTATGGAATATTTTATTGTTCAAGAAGGTGAGATGTTTGATCGGGTCTTAGATATCTTAAAGGAAAAGGTCAAAGAAGGAGTAGAGGTTCGTTTTATGTATGACGATATGGGCTCTTTAACGATGCTGCCATATCGTTATTATCAAAAGTTACAGGAATGCGGTATTAAGAGTATTGCCTTTAATCATATTGTTCCGCTATTATCGATTGTAATGAATAATCGAGATCATCGTAAAATTACTGTAATTGATGGTAATGTTGGATTTAGTGGCGGTTTTAATTTAGCTGATGAATATATTAACGCTAAAGTAAAATATGGTCACTGGAAGGATACTGGTGTTATGATCAAAGGGGAAGCAGTTTGGAATTTAACGTTAATGTTTTTAACGACCTGGAATGCTTCATTAAACCAAACTGAAGATTATGACCGCTATCATCCACGTCACTATCCTTTACCGGATATTAGACCCAATGGTTATATTTTACCTTATGGCGATTCACCATTGGATAATAAACCAGTAGGAAAAAATGTTTATTTGAATATTATTAATCAGGCGCAACATTATTTATATATTTCTACGCCTTATTTAATCATTAATGATGAGTTGAAAAATGCTCTTTGTTTAGCGGTATCTCGAGGTGTTGATGTTCGTATTATTACTCCAGGAATTCCAGATAAAAAGCTGGTATTTAAAGTAACTCGTTCTTATTATGAGCATTTAGTTTTAGGTGGTGTTAAAATCTATGAATATACACCAGGGTTTATTCATGCTAAAAACTTTGTTTGTGATGATAAAGTGGCCACTGTTGGAACCATCAATCTAGATTATCGCAGTTTATATCTGCATTTTGAATGTGGGGTATATATGGCTAATACTGAAGCAATCAAAGATATTAAAGAAGATTATTTATCAACGCTTAAAGAGTGTCAGGAAATGACTTATAATAATGTTGTCAAAGGACGGTTTCGAGGCTGGTTTGAAGCTATTTTACGGTTATTTGCACCTTTATTATAATATTTTAGTTTTGGGAATTGAAAGATGTTTTCAATTCCTTTTTTATGATAAATTTTATGTAAAAATCTTTTAAAAACATTGACTTAATGAGGGTTTAATGGTAATTTAATAAAGATATGTAAGGACGTTAGAGGAGGGCTATAATGGCAATTAATAAAATTGAAACAACTTTAAAAGAAACGCTGAAACAGGCTATTATTAATTGTGGTTTTGTTAGTGAATATGATTTAGATAGTATTGTAATCGAAATTCCTAAAGATAAAGCACATGGGGATTATTCTACTAATCTGGCAATGCAGTTAACAAAATTATTAAAAAGAAATCCCCGGGAGATAGCTAATGAAATTGTTGAGGCAATTGATCAAGATGCTGCTCAAATCGAGAAAATTGAAATTGCTGGTCCGGGATTTATTAATCTGTTTTTAGCTAAAAATATAATGACATCAATTATTACTGATGTATTAAATGAAAAGGAAAAATTTGGTAATAGTGATTACGGACAAGGAATAAAATATAATGTGGAATTTGTCTCAGCTAATCCTACAGGTGATTTACACTTAGGACATGCTAAAGGGGCTGCTGTTGGAGATAGTATTTGTCGTATTATGTCAGCAGCAGGTTATGATGTTACAAGAGAATATTATATCAATGATGCTGGAAATCAGATTTATAATTTAGCGTTATCATTATATGCTCGTTATCGTCAGGCTTTTGGTCTAGAGGCAGAATTACCAGAAGATGGTTATCATGGTAAAGATGTTATTGATATTGCCCAAAAAATCAAAGAAACTGAAGGCGATAAGTATTTAAATATTCCTGAAGAAAAAGCGATTGCTTATTTTAGAAATAAAGGAACTGAATATGAATTACAGAAAATTAAAGATATTTTAAATCAATTTAGAGTATCATTTGATGTCTGGTTTTCAGAAACTTCTTTATATGAAAATAACTGTGTAGTACCAACGGTTGAGAAACTAAAAGCTGCTGGTTATACTTATGAAGCTGATGGAGCTTTATGGTTTAAATCAACTGAATTTGGGGATGATAAAGACCGGGTTTTAATTAAGAGTGATGGAAGCTATACTTATTTAACACCTGATATTGCGTATCATTTAAATAAGTTAGATCGTGGTTATGAATATTTAGTTGATTTATTCGGTGCCGATCATCATGGTTACATTAACCGAATGAAAGCAGCAATCCAGGCGTTAGGATATAATGCTAATCAATTAAATATTGATATTATTCAAATGGTTAGAATGATGAATAATGGGGAACCAGTAAAAATGTCAAAACGGACTGGAAATGCGGTTACAATTCAAGATTTAATCGAAGAAATTGGAGTCGATGCCACACGTTATTTCTTTGTTTCTAAAGCCGCTAATACACCATTTGATTTTGATATTGGTTTAGCAAAACAAAAATCAAATGAAAACCCTGTTTATTATGCTCAATATGCACATGCTAGAATGTGTTCAATTAAAGCAGCCGCTAAAAAAGCAAATTTAAAATTTAGCAATCATTATGAATTATTAGTTAATCCTAAAGAAATTGAGTTAGTTAAGCATATAAATGAATTTAGAAATGTCATTATTGATAGTGCAATTAATCGTACACCACATAAAATTGCTAACTATATTCAACGATTAGCACAGTTATTCCATAGTTTTTATAATGAATGTCATGTAATTGATGAAAATAATTTAGAATTGAGCGAACAACGTTTAGCTTTAGTGGAAGCTACTAGAATTACTTTAGCTAATGCATTAAACTTAATCGGTGTTAGTGCTCCAGAAAAAATGTAGGAGGATGATATTGATGGATAGTATGGATAAATACCATGATATGTCAATGGTTGATGTAGCTTTTGAATTAATGTCAAAGAAAAAATCAGCAGTAAACTTTTTTAAATTATGGGAAGAAGTTTGTCAAATGAAAAAATTTGATGAACAACAAAAAGAAGATAAAGAATCATTATTTTATACTAGTATTACAATTGATGGTCGTTTTATCACTGTTGGTGAAAATAACTGGGATTTAAGAAGTCGTCATAAATTTAGTGATGTTCATATTGATATGAATGATATTTATAGTGATGATGATGAAGAAGGATCAGAAGAAGTAGATGAAGATGTTGATTCTACAATAGAAGATGATTATAGTTAAAAACAAGCAGCAAATTTTTGCTGCTTTTAATTTTTCAAGAATTTTATTTAGCAAAATAGAAAAAGGCTTTATCTTTGCTACTATTAACTAAAGAAAATTTAAGTTATACTAATAGTAGATGGAGGTGCTCTATGAAATATTCACAAGATGGCAAACAATATCATTTAGGAATTGACGAAAACGATATCGGACATTATGTAATTTTACCTGGTGACCCTAAACGTTGTAAAAAAATAGCTCAATATTTAGATAATCCTGTATTAGTTAGTGATAAACGGGAATTTACAACCTATACTGGCTATTTAGATGGGATTAAAGTAAGTGTTACTTCAACAGGAATAGGAGGTCCTTCGGCTGCTATAGCTTTACAAGAACTAGTTAAATCAGGTGCTAATACTTTTATTCGGGTCGGGACTTGTGGTGGTATGGATTTAAAGGTCAAAAGCGGCGATTTAGTTATTGCTTCAGGCGCAATTCGTCAAGAAGGGACCAGTAAAGAATATGCTCCAATTGAATTTCCGGCAGTGGCTGATTTTGATATTAACAATGCTTTGGTCAATGGAGCTAAAAAATTAAATTATAATTATCATATAGGGGTAGTTCAATCAAAAGATTCTTTTTATGGTCAGCATGATCCTGCAATCATGCCAGTTAGTTATGAATTAGAAAATAAATGGCAGGCCTGGTTACGTTTAGGAACATTAGCTTCAGAGATGGAAACTGCGGCTTTGTTTACGGTAGCCAGCTATTTAAAAGTACGCTGTGGAGCTATTTTATTAGCAGTAGCTAATCAAGAACGAGAAAAACAAGGATTAGAGAATCCAGTTGTATTAGATACTGAAAAAGCCATCAAAGTAGCTATTGCGGCTTTACGATTATTAATTAAGGAAGATTAAAATGATTAGAAAAGTAGAAAAGTGTGATTATCCTGAAATTGCCAGAGTGATGATGCGGGCATTTAAACAGCCACCATGGAATGAAGACTGGCAGTATCAACGTGCTTATCAAAGAATTGAACAGTTAGATGATGGTAAGTATACTCGCTGTTATGTGTATATCTTAGATAATAAAATAGTTGCAGTTCTTTGTGGTAAGTTGATAACTTATGTTGACGATAATGAATTGATGATTGAAGATTTTTATGTTGATCCTGATTATCAAAGGCAAGGAATTGGCGGTTTATTGATGGAAGAGGTTAGTAAAGAACTTGATGATGTGGCGTATTTAACGTTATTGACAGGTAAAGAATTTTATAGTGTTGATTTCTATCGTAAAAACGGGTTTATAGTTAAAGATAGTCTAGTATTTATGTACAAATCATTAAAATAAAAAGCTATGTTGAAGTGGATCCTGATTAAAAGGATTCGTTTCATCATTAGCTTTTTTTAAATTATTTCATCAATTAAGCCATATTGCATGGCATCAACGGGATCAAGAAAGAAGTCACGATCCGTATCTTTTTCAATTTTAGCTAAAGGCTGATTAGTATTTTGACTTAAAATCCGATTCAATTTATTTTTTTGCCGTAATATTCGTTTAGCGCTAATTTCAATATCACTAGCTTGGCCTTCATAAGCACCAAGTGGTTGATGAATCATAATTTCACTATTTGGTAAACTACGTCTTTTTCCCTTGGTTCCAGCACTCAGTAAAAAAGCGGCCATACTTGCAGCCATGCCGATGACAATCGTTGATACATCACATTTAATAAAGTTCATTGTATCATAGATAGCAAAGCCAGCATTAATACTGCCACCAGGTGAATTGATATACATAAAAATATCCGAATTATTGTCTAAAGATTCTAAATATAATAGCTGTCCTACGATACTACTGGCCATTTTATCATCAATGGTTCCTGTTAATAAAATGATTCGATCTTCCAATAATCTCGAATAGATATCATAAGCATATTCCCGTTGATTGGTTTTTTCAATTACTGTAGGTACTATATGCATAACTAACCTCCTTATTTAAGTATAGTTATTTACCGGTCAATTATTCATTAAAGCCAAAGTTTTTCTAGCTATGTAAAAATTTAAACAATTTCTTGTTAGTTTTATGAAAAAATCACTTCTTGTAACCCCAAAATTAAAAAAAATTTTAACGAAACCTTATAACTCTAGTTGCATTTCTAGGGTTTCTGGAATATAATATTATCATAAAAATGAACATTCAAGGAGGAATAAAAAGAATGGCAGTAAAAGTAGCAATTAATGGATTTGGACGTATCGGACGTCTAGCATTCAGACAAATGTTTAATGCTGAAGGATATGAAGTTGTAGCAATCAACGATTTAACAGATCCTAAAATGTTAGCACATTTATTAAAATATGATTCAGCACAAGGTAAATATGCTTTGGCAGATACAGTAGAAGCAAAAGAATCTTCTATTGTTGTAGATGGAAAAGAAATCGAAATCTACAAAGAAGCAGATGCTTCTAAATTACCTTGGGGAGAATTAGGAGTAGACGTAGTATTAGAATGTACTGGTTTCTATACTTCTAAAGCTAAATCTCAAGCTC
>NZ_CALUXO010000065.1 GCF_944324745.1 uncultured Thomasclavelia sp.
GAAATATCATTCTTGGGTATATCAACGTCATAAGAAACTGTAAAATCTAGTGGTAATGTTGGTTGATATGAGTTATAATCTTTCTTGTATAATTTATTTGTTTTCATATTTCAATTATACCAAAAAATGTACGATTCCTCGTACATTTTTGCGTTTTTTTGCTACTTTTTTTCTTTATAGGTCGTTACAGCCCCTTTTTTATGAATTTGAATCAATAAATTGAACTTCAATATCATAGTTATCTTCAACGCCAGGCAGGGCATTTAAATATTTTTTTATTGTATCTTGTGTTCTAGTCGCTGCTTCACTTAAAAGTCCATTTTCAATCGCTTCAGCTTCAACAGCTTCTTTTTGACTGGTTGCAAAAGTAGCATAATCGTTTACAGAAATTGGATTGAAGATATTACGAGTTTCATCGTAGACTTCGATGCTGCTTTCATCAATTTCATTACTCAAAATTTCAATTTCAGGAATCGATACTGTAATTATATTATCACTAATATCAACTTGAATTTTATCCATCTTAATACCAGCTTTTAAGCTGCCATCATAGGTAATTAAAAAACTTTTTTGAGTTAAGGGAATATCCCAGCCATTAAATTGTAGACTATTTGAAAATTCACCAACTTTGGTATAATTATAAGATAATGTTGCCAGTTCTTCGATATCTTGAAGCTGTTGAGTTAAGCCGGTAGAAGTAATTTTTGGTTCATCACTGTTACTTGCAAATTGGGTTCCGGCAAAAAAGATCAACAAACAAACAATTATAATAGCTATAATTCCACCGATAGCTTTTTTTGTTTTACCTAATGCTTCTAGAATTTTCATCTTTTATCACCTTCATGCTAGGATTATAGCATAGTTCGACAAAAGATACGATAAAAAAAAGCCTTTTCAGGCTTTTTATTCAACAATTGTTCCGTATACTTCGCGTCCACATCCAGCAGCATTTGATTCATCAGTATCAATGTGCATTGCTAAAGCATAGTTATCACTAACACGACAAACAACATCACCAAAAATCAAAGAACGTCCTTCAGTTTCGATTTTAACATTGACGATATCTTTATCTTTAACGTTGAATTCTTCAGCATCTGCAGGTGTCATATGAATATGACGTTTTGCAGCAATAACACCACAAGGAATTTCTACTTCTCCAGCTGGTCCGATAATTTTGCATCCAGCAGTTCCTTCAATATCTCCAGATTCTCTAATTAAAGCATTGAACCCTAATGAACGAGCATCTGTTAAAGAAACTTCAACTTGAGTTGCATTTCTTGTAGGTCCTAAAACTGACATTTTTTGTTGCCCTTTAGGCCCAACTACAGTTACTTTTTCTTCACAGGCGAATTGACCTGGTTGTGATAAATCTTTTTTATTTGTTAGTTGATATCCTTTACCGAATAATGTTTCAAGATCACTATCTGATAGATGAACGTGTCTTGCTGATGTTTCGACTATAAATTTTTTTGCCATATTTTATCTCCTCTTCCTTATTATATATTACTCTTTTTAAGGCTATTTTCAAGGAATTAGTTTAAAAAGGATAAAAAAATAAAAAAAATTAAAAAAAATATTATAGAAAAATTTATTAAATTAGTAAAAAATAATTATCACCAATGCTAAAAAATAGTTATTTTGTAGCAAAAATATTAAAATTAAGCACTTTTTTAATCTGGTTTAGCAGAAAATTTAGGAAATTACTAAAATTATAAGATATCTTTACACTTTTATCGAAATAGTGTATTATGATTCTACAAAAAAGGGGGAAACGACATGAACGAGAATAAAAATCTTGGCTTATATGACGAATCTTTTGAACATGATAACTGCGGAATTGGAGCCGTTGTTAATATCAAAGGTGTCAAAACGCATCTTACTGTAAACAATGCTTTGAAAATCGTTGAACAGTTGGAACATCGGGCTGGAAAAGATGCTTCAGGTGAAACTGGGGATGGTGTTGGTATTTTAACACAAGTACCATACAGCTATTTTAAAAAGACGATTACTGAATTTCCTTTACCATTAGAAGGTAAATATGGGGTAGGGATGTTATTTTTACCTACCGATGAACATTTACGCAACCGGGTTAAAAAGATGTTAGAAACAATTGTCCAAAAAGAGGGAATGGAATTTTTAGGATGGCGAAAAGTTCCAACCGTACCTGAAGTATTAGGTAAAAAGGCTTTAGATGCAATGCCTTCAATCTGGCAATGTTTTATTAAAAAACCACATGGTGTTGAAAAAGGAATTGCTTTTGATCGAATGTTATATCAAGCTCGACGTATTTTTGAGCAAAGTAATTTTGATGATACATATGTATGTTCTTTTTCATCAAGAACAATTGTTTATAAAGGAATGTTTTTAGTAGGACAGTTACGTTCATTTTTTGTCGATTTACAAGATGAAGAATATAAAAGTGCTATTGCTTTAGTTCACTCACGTTTTTCAACTAATACGATGCCATCTTGGCAAAGAGCGCATCCTAATCGTTTTATAGTTCATAACGGAGAAATTAATACTATTAAAGGTAATGCTAATAACATGCTTTGTCGTGAAGAAATCATGGAAACTGATTTGATTGATACTAAAAAAGTATATCCAGTTGTCGATGTTAATGGATCTGACTCAGCAATGTTAGATAATACATTAGAATTTTTAGTAATGTCGGGAATGGAATTACCACGGGCAGTGATGATGTGTATTCCAGAGCCATATGATAATGATAAAAGCATGTCACAATCTAAAAAAGATTTTTATGAATACAATTCTACTTTAATGGAACCATGGGATGGACCAGCCTCTATTTTATTTAGTGATGGTGAAGTCATGGGAGCTGTTTTAGATCGTAACGGATTGAGACCGTCAAGATATTATATTACTCGTGATGATTATCTAGTATTGTCATCTGAAGTAGGAGCGTTGGAAATTCCTCCTGAAGATATCGTAGTTAAAGATCGTTTACGTCCAGGTAAAATGTTGTTAGTTGATACCAAGGCTGGTAAATTGATCGAAGATAATGATTTAAAGGAAAGATATGCTCATCAACAGCCTTATGGTGAATGGTTGGAAAGTAATTTGATTAAATTAAAAGATATGCGAATCCCAAATGCCAGAGTAGAAAGATATCAAGGTGATGAATTAACTAAGCTGCAAAAAGTCTATGGATACAGTTATGAAGATGTTAATAACTATATTAAAAAGATGGCTTTAAATGGTAATGAAGAGGTTGTAGCTATGGGTAATGATGGACCACTGGCAGTTCTGTCTAAACAACATCCACCGCTATTTAATTACTTTAAACAATTATTTGCTCAAGTAACTAATCCACCAATTGATGCTATTCGTGAAGAAATTATTACGTCAACATCACTTTGTATTGGTAGCGAAGGAAATATTTTAAATGATAATGAGCGTAATTGTCATTTGCTTAAAATTGAGAATCCAATTTTAAGTAATACTGATTTATTAAAAATTAAAAACATTAAAAAAGAAGGCTTTAAAGTCGCAGTTTTATCAATCTTGTATTATAAAAATACATCGTTAGAAAAAGCATTGGATAAATTATTTGTTGAAGCTGATAAAGCTTATCATAGTGGTGCTAATATTTTGATTTTATCTGATCGCGGTGTTGATGAAAATCATGTGCCAATTCCTTCATTATTAGCAGTAGCTGCAATGAATGTCCATTTGGTTAATACGAAAAAGAGAATGTCAGTAGCTTTGATCATTGAATCTGGAGAACCACGCGAAGTGCATCACTATGCAACTTTAATTGGTTATGGAGCTAGTGCAGTTAATGGTTATTTAGCTCAAGATACAATTTTTGATTTAATTGATGAAGGTTTATTAGATAAAGATTATTATGCAGCAATCGAAGATTACAATGAAGGTATTTTACATGGAATTGTTAAGATTGCTTCTAAGATGGGAATTTCAACTATTCAATCATATCGAGGATCACAAAACTTCGAAGCAATTGGTTTGGCTAAAGAATTTGTTGATAAATATTTCCCAAAAACAGTTACTAGAATTGAAGGTAAAACCATTAATGATATTGAAGAAGATGTTGATTATCGTCATAGCTGTGTTTTTGATCCGCTAGGATTAGACGTTGATATTACACTTGATAGTCGTGGTGATCATAAAGAACGTAGTGGGAAAGAAGAACATTTATATAATCCACAAACGATCCATAAATTGCAACTGGCAACTCGTTTAGGTGATTATAAGTTGTTTAAAGAATATTCAGCCATGATTGATGAAGAAGGTAAAGATATCAATTTACGTGGTTTATTGCAATTTAAAAAGACTAAATCAATTCCAATCTCTGAAGTTGAAAGTGTTGATAAAATTATTCAAAGATTCAAAACTGGAGCCATGTCTTATGGATCAATTTCTAAAGAAGCCCATGAAACTATGGCAATAGCGATGAACCGTTTAAAAGGTAAGTCAAATAGTGGTGAAGGTGGCGAAGATCCAGAACGCTTTATTCCTGATGAAAATGGTGATAGTCGCTGTTCAGCAATTAAACAAGTAGCTTCAGGACGGTTTGGAGTAACATCTGAATATTTATGTTCAGCTAAAGAAATTCAAATCAAAATGGCCCAAGGGGCTAAACCAGGTGAAGGGGGGCAACTTCCAGCTGGTAAAGTTTATCCATGGATTGCCAAAACCCGTCATAGTACACCAGGTGTTGGTTTAATTTCACCACCACCTCATCATGATATTTATTCAATTGAAGACTTAGCCCAATTAATTTATGATTTGAAAAATGCTAATCAAGATGCCCGTATTTCTGTAAAATTAGTTTCAGAAGCGGGAGTTGGAACTATTGCTGCTGGGGTTGCTAAAGCCGGGGCTGGAGTTATCTTGATTTCTGGATACGATGGTGGTACTGGAGCTGCACCAAGAAACTCTGTTTATAATGCTGGTTTACCTTGGGAATTAGGATTAGCTGAAGCTCATCAAACATTGATCATGAACGATTTACGTGGTCGGGTAGTGTTAGAAACTGATGGTAAGTTAATGACTGGTCGTGACTTAGCGATTGCTACATTATTAGGAGCTGAGGAATATGGATTTGCAACTGCCCCATTAGTAACAATGGGATGTGTAATGATGCGAGTATGTAATCTAGATACTTGTCCAGTTGGAGTAGCTACTCAAAATCCGATCTTACGTAAAAGATTTACTGGGAAACCAGAATATGTTGAAAATTTCATGCGTTTTGTAGCTCAAGAATTACGTGAGTATATGGCTATGTTAGGATTTAGAACTATTGATGAAATGGTTGGACGGAGTGATTTATTAGAAGTTCGTCCTGATGTTAAAAATGTTGATTTATCTAAGATCATCGATAATCCATATACCGATGCTAAAGAAACCCATCATAATCCTAAGAATAATTATGACTTTGAATTAGATAAAGTTAAAGATACTACTGTTTTATCTAAACAATTAGATAAAGCGTTAAAAAATAATCAAAATAGTGAAATTAATGTTGAAGTTTCTAATGTTGATCGTACTTTTGGAACTTTATTTGGATCTAAAATTACTAAAATGTATCCTGGTGGTATTGATGATGACACTTTTACTGTTAATTGTTATGGTTCAGGGGGACAAAGTTTTGGAGCCTTTATTCCTAAAGGATTAACACTATCATTACATGGTGATAGTAATGACTATTTTGGTAAAGGATTGTCAGGTGGTAAATTGATTGTCGTACCACCAGAAAATTCACTCTTCAAAGCAGAAGATAATATTATCGTTGGTAATGTTGCTTTATATGGGGCAACTTCTGGTGAAGTATATATCAATGGTATTGCCGGTGAACGTTTTGCAGTTAGAAACTCTGGAGCTACAGCAGTTGTCGAAGGGGTTGGCGATCATGGGCTTGAATACATGACAGGTGGTTTAGTTGTCGTTTTAGGGCCTACAGGTCGTAACTTTGCAGCTGGTATGTCTGGAGGTATTGCTTATGTTTATGATCCAGAAAATCGTTTATATTCTCGAATCAACAAAGAATTAGTATCATATAGTGCTGTAACCAGCAAGTTTGATGAAGAAGAATTGCGACAGTTAATCAATAAGCATTATGAACATACAAAATCACAAGTAGCTAAAAAGATTTTAGATAATTTTGGTGAACAAGTGTCATTATTTAAAAAGATAGTACCTCATGATTATCAACATATGATTGAGCTGATTAAATATTATGAAAAACAAGGTCTATCAAATGATCAAGCAAAAGTAGAAGCCTTTAATGCGGCAAGAAAGGGGGCATAACAATGGGAAAACCAACTGGATTTTTAGAAATTAAACGTAAAGTTAGTAAAGAAATTGAACCAAAAGAGCGAATTGCTAATTTTAAAGAATTTCATAAACATTTAAGTAAGGATGAACAAGCTAGCCAGGGTGCTCGTTGTATGGATTGTGGTGTCCCATTTTGCCAATCTGGAAAATTATTAGAGGGAGCTGTTTCTGGTTGTCCATTAAATAATCTAATTCCTGAATGGAATGATTTGATTTATCACAATAACTATAAACAAGCTTTTTCAAGATTATTAAAAACTAATAATTTTCCTGAGTTCACTTCAAGAGTTTGTCCAGCTTTATGTGAAGCAGCCTGTACTTGTGGTTTGAATGGTGAACCAGTTACCGTTAAAGAAAATGAACACGGGATTATTGAAGATGCTTATGAAAAAGGACTAATGAAAGCCTGTCCTCCTAGTCATCGTATTGATAAAAAGATTGCTGTTATTGGTTCAGGACCTGCTGGATTAGCTGCTGCTGATCAATTAAATAAACGTGGCTATCAAGTAACCGTATTTGAACGTGATGACCGTATTGGTGGGTTATTAATGTATGGAATTCCAAACATGAAATTAGAGAAAAATGTTATTGATCGTCGAATTAAGATTATGGAAGATGAAGGGGTCACATTTAAAATAAATTCTGGAATTGAAACAAAACAACAGGTTAAAAAGTTATTAGATGATTTTGATCGCGTCATTTTGGCTTGTGGTTCTCGTAAGCCTCGGGATATTAATGTACCAGGTCGCCAAGGAAACGGAATTTATTTTGCAGTTGATTATTTAACTCAAGTGACTAAATCTTTATTAAATAGTGAATTAAAAGATAAACAATTTCCAGTTACTAAAAATAAACATGTTTTAGTAATTGGTGGTGGTGATACAGGAAACGACTGTGTAGCAACAGCAATCCGTTTGGGATGTAAGAGTGTAACTCAACTTGAAATGATGCCTGAATTACCAGAAGTCAGAAGTGAAAATAATCCATGGCCTGAATGGCCTCGAATCAAGAAAACAGATTATGGTCAACAAGAAAGCATAGCTGTTTTTGGTCGAGATCCACGAATCTATCAAACAACAGTTAAAGAATTTATTCTTGATAAAGATAACAATGTGAAACAGGCTGTTATTATTTCTTTAGAACCAAAGGAAAATAAAACGACTAAACGCGTTGAAATGGTACCTGTTGCTGGTAGTGAAAAAACAATTCCAGTAGATTTGGTTTTAATTTCAGCTGGATTTGTGGGATGTGAAGATAAGGTAGCTAAAGCATTTGATGTCAAATTATCACCACGTGGGAATGTAGATAGTAATAATAATTATCAAACTAATATCAAAAATCTTTATGTTGCTGGTGATATGCGCCGTGGGCAATCATTAGTTGTCTGGGCGATTCGTGAAGGCCGTGAAGTTGCCCGAGCTGTTGATTTTGATTTAATGGGATATAGTAATTTATAAAATTGGAAGCAACTGCTTCCTTTTTTTATTATAGTTTTCAATGTATTTTTTGATAAAGTACGCTATAATTTTATTATAAATAAAATTTTATAGTAAAGGTGGGAAGTTATGAAAGAAATCGATTTACATATTCACAGTAATTATTCTGATGGAACCGATAGTCCTGAAGAAATAGTAATTAAGGCTCGTGATAAAAAAATAGATTTGATTGCTTTAACTGATCATAATACTCTAGATGGTATTAATGATTTTAAAATAGCTTGTTTAAAATATCATCAAAAAGCACTAGCTGGTATTGAGATATCGAGTTATTATCATAATCAAGAAATTCATTTATTAGGATATTATAATTTAGAAACTGACTTTAACCTGCCTAAATATCAGCCATTAAAAGATTTGATTGATGAATATCAGGAAATTAAAGTGCATCAAAATGAAGCAATATTAGATAAATTAATTGCAAAGTATCCACAATTATCAAATTTTGAATTTTATCAATTTTGTAAAACTATTTCCAAAAGACAAAATCTAAATCGGGTTCATATTGCCAAATATCTAGTTTATAAAAATGTCGTACCAACTACTAAAATAGCTTTAGATGAATATATTAATGAAGGGGGCCCATTTTTTGTAAGTAAACAGCCAATTGATTTATTTAAAGCAATTGATACAATTAAAAAAACTGCTGGTTTAGCAGTTGTTGCCCATTTAGGAGAATATCATTTTGATATTAATGACAAAAGATTGTTTTTAAATGAATGCTATCATCATCAAATTAATGGATTTGAATGTTATCATCCTTTAAATACTCTTGATGATATTAATTTGATACACTCTTTTTATACACAACATACAACTATGATTTTAACGGCAGGCTCTGATTATCATGGTAAAAATAAAAAACATAATTATTTAGGAGTTCCTTGTAATTTAACACTATCAGCTAAAGATAAAAAGCAATATGATTTGATTAGGGAACAGACATACAAATCTTTACAAAAGCTTTTTTAAATTATGATTAATATGTGATATAATTATTGACATAAATTGATGTTTAATAAAAAAATACTTCATAAATAGCATTGATTTATGAATGCATGCTAAACAATGCGATTTTGACAAACGAAGATTGTAATGGTATGCTAAATAAAGTATAATGGGCATGTCACGGAGGGATAAAATTGAGTAGAAAATTACAGAAATTTAATCGTATGCGAAAAATAAAAAAAATATTTAAAGATGTCAGAACCTATTTTATAGTTGTTTTAGCAATACCAGTAATTTGGTTGATTTATCAAATTATTCGCTATCGGATTTTACCAACAAGATATATTGTAATAGCTGTTATCTTATTGTTAATATTCGCAGGATTATTAGTCTTATCGCAATATAAAGCCAAGAAAAAATCAGTTCGAATTGCTGGAAAGGTTTTAATTGTACTTTTATGTGCTGTTCTATTAATTGGAAATGTTTACTATATGCAAACTGTAAGTAGTATCATGGGTGTCTCTAGCACGGAAGATACAGATGTGGTTTCAGTTGTTGTTTTGAAAAACAGCTCATATGAGTATATTGAAGATTTAAAAGGGAAAGTATTTTCAACTCTGGCAACTGAAGATGAACATGTTGACAGTGTTTTAAATACAATTAAGGCTACAAATGGAGAAACGCCTGAAGTAAAACGTTATCCAGGAATTTTAACATGGGTAAATGCTTTATATAGTGGTGAAGTTAGCTGTCTGGTAATGAATGAATCATATCGTGCTATTATTGAAGAAGATTACGAAACATTCAGTGATGACACTCGAGTTATTTATAGTAAAAATTATGTTACAGAAATCGACAATACTACTAATACTGATTTGACTAAAAATACTTTTAGTGTTTATATTAGCGGTATTGATACATATGGAACAATCAGTACTAAATCTAGATCTGACGTTAATATGATTGTAACAGTCAATCCAACAACAAAACAAATACTGTTAACAAGTATACCACGTGATTATTATATTCCATTTAATGTTTTAGGTGGCGAACGTGATAAATTAACACATTCAGGACTATATGGTGTTGATGAAACCAAAGGAAATGTAGCTAGCTACTTTGGAATTGATATTGATTACTATGTTCGGGTTAATTTTACAAGTTTGATTGAAATTGTTGATGCAATCGGTGGTATAGAAGTCGATAATCCAACTGCCTTTGGACAGTTTGAAGCTGGAACAATTCATTTAAATGGGGAACAAGCTTTAGCGTTCTCTAGAGAAAGACATGCTTTTGCTGAAGGAGATCGAGAACGTGGTCGTAATCAAATGCGAGTTATTACTGGAATTATTAATAAAGTAATTTCACCATCAATTATTACTAATTATATGAGTCTATTAAGTTCACTACATTCTACATTCCAAACTAATTTAACTGATGATCAAATGATTAGTTTATTAAGAATGCAAATCAGTGATATGAGTGGATGGAATATTGAAAGTATTAGTGTTGATGGTACTGGTGCCTCATTATATTCACCAATTTATGGTTCTAATTTATATATGATGGTACCTAATGATAGTACTGTAGAAGCTGCTAAAGAAAGAATTAATGCATTATATCAATAATAAAAAAGGCTATAGTTAAAGAGTATTCACTCTTTGCTATAGCTTTTTTTTGTTTATAAGGTATTATTGTAAAAAGATGATACATTAAATTTTTAGTATTATTTTCTTGTAAATATTTATTAATACTGTTTATTATAAGATTAAGATAAAAACGATAGTCAAAATAGTGACTATCGTTAGTTAACGGATGTTTTTATAAAGTTAATGATGGAGCAGAGTATACTCGTTGTTTTAATTCACTATCAAGCATATACAATCCCTTAGAGTCGCTACCAAATAAATCATATTTGCTGATCATATCATGAGCATTAGTTTCTTCTTCTAATTGCTCTTTAATGAACCAGTCTAAAAATTGCATTGAGCGATAATCTTTAATTGTGAAAGCTGCATCATAAATATTATGAATTAAGCTAGTTACATATTCTTCATGTTCTAATCCAAAAACTAATGGATCTTTAAGTACCTTGCATTCTTTATCTGGTTTATCAATCGCTTCCAAAACAACAGATTCGTTATTGTTTTGAAGATATTGAATAAACAACATAGCATGATCTCTTTCTTCTTGAGCTTGAATTTGATACCAGTTTGCAAATCCATCTAATCCTTTATCTTTATAAAAATTGGCGAAGTCTAAGTATAAATATGCTGAATAAAACTCTTTATTAACTTGATTATTTAATAATTCAACTATTTTTTTATCTAACATTTTTAAACCTCCTTACATAAATAAGTATAACGCTGATTGGTAAAAATGTTAATCTATTTTAACAAAAAAATAAATTATTTTGTCGCTTAAAGATTATTAATTCTTTGGTAAAGTGTTTTTATTTTAAATATGATGATGTTATAATGTTATAGAAAGTTGGTGATTTTTAGATGCAATTAATTTCAGCATTTTCATTTAATTTAAGTTCTTTAGTAAATATCGTAAGAGCTTTTATTGATTTGATCTTAGTTTGGTATGTTATTTATTTATTAATTTCTATGCTTAAACAAAATATGCGTACAATGCAATTGTTTAAAGGAGTATTGTTGATATTAGTATTAAAATTAATTACTAGTATTTTTGGTTTAAGTGCAATGGATTATTTAGTTGATACAATCTTAACCTGGGGTGTAGTATCAGTAATCATTGTCTTTCAACCAGAAATCCGTGGTTTGCTTGAAAAAATAGGACAAACTAAACAAGAAATTAAGCATGATCATATTTCAAATGATGAAAAGGAGCGTTTGATGGATGAATTAGTATCAGCAATTACTAAGTTATCAGAAGATCAAACTGGAGCATTGATTACGTTTGAAAGAGGTCAATCATTGATAGATTATATAAATACGGGTACTAGAATTAACGCAGATATAAAATCGGAACTGTTTTTAACGATTTTTTGGGAAGGAACGCCACTTCATGATGGAGCCACAATTATTCGTGGTGATCGTGTAGTTTGTGCAGCAGCATTTTATCCACCAACGAATCAAGAATTAAGTCCATTATATGGAGCTAGACACCGTGCGGCTTTAGGAATCAGTGAAATAACCGATTCCCTTACAGTAGTTGTTTCAGAAGAAACCGGAACGATTTCTTTTGCAACTGATGGGAAACTACGGAAAATTCCCCGTAAGGAATTAAGAGCAAGTTTAGTCAATGAATTAGACTGGTTTAATTCTCAAGATAAGGATGGTGAGTAAGATGCCAAAAAAAGAAAATCCTAAAAATCCAATTAAAAAAGATTCGACTACTGATTTCTTTTTAAATTTTATTACTCGTCAAAAATCAGAACAAAAACAAAATGAAAAGAAAATTCGACCAAAAATTAATGATGAAGGGATTAAAGTTACAGATAAAGCCCATCGTGCTTTTTTTAAAGCCTTTAATTCAATCAATATTTTTATTGATCGAATGTTAATTTCTAGCCGGTCGATAAAATTTTTATCATTTTTATTAGCTATAGTATTACTTTTAACTATTAATGGTGGAATTACTAATATATTTACAACACCCAATGGTGGAGATTATATTCAAGATGTCCCTATTACTATTGAAGGACTTCAAAGTGATTATGATGTAGTTGGCCTGCCAGAAACGGTTAATGTTGCTTTAGTTGGACCATCGTTAGATATTTATAGTGCTAATATCACTCGTAATTATAAAATCGTTGCTGATTTTTCTACACTAGGTGAAGGAGAACATACAGTGGAATTACGTAGTGAAGGTTTTTCCAGCAATTTACAAGTTATGATCTCACCACAAACAGTTACTGTAAGAATAACCCAAAAAGTAACTAAAACATTTGAATTGGGCTATGAATTTACTAATGAGGATAAGATGGGCAGCGATTATTCAGTATCGGTAGCTTCAATGGAACATAATGCAGTTGAAGTATCTGGATCACAAGATGATATTGATCGAATTAATAGCGTTATGGCAGAAATTGATTTAACCGGAGTAACCAAAGATTTTGAACAAGATGCTAAGATTTATGCTTATGATCGTAGTGGTGAAGAAGTGGATGTTGAAATCATTCCTAGTACAGTAACAGTTAATTGTGAAGTTTCGTCTTACAGTAAAGAAGTTGATATTGTTCCAACTTATACTGGTCAGTTTGCCAGTGGTTATGGTCTTCAAAGTATTAGTTTATCGAAAGATAAAGTGCGGATTTATGGAAAGCAAGAGTTGTTGAATGATATTAATGAGGTTTATGTAAATATTGATATTTCTAATGTTAGTACCAATAAGGATTATAGTCGTTTGCCAATTACTGGAACTGAAAATATTAATCGGTTAGAATTTGATACCGTTGATGCCAGTATTCAAGTTAATACGACCACGACAAGAAACTTTGATGATATTCCAATTAATGTCATCAATAATAATGATAATTATGAAGTTGTCTTTGCCGATGGTCAAGATACGGCGGCAGTAGAAATTGAAGGTGTCGAGTCAGCCTTATCAACAGTAGTGGCAGATGATATTTATGTGACAATTGATTTAGAAAACTTGCAAAGTGGTAGAAATACTGTTAAAGTAAATTTAAGTTTAAATCAGGGATATCTTACTGGTCGTTTAACGTCACCAGAAAGTATAACAATTACCTTAAGAAAGCAATAGGAGGAAAAAAGAATGGGTAAGTATTTTGGAACAGATGGATTTAGAGGGGAAGCAAACGTTGACTTAACAGTTGAGCATGCTTATAAAGTAGGGCGCTATCTTGGATGGTACTACTCACAAAATGGACATAAAGCAAAGGTAGTTATTGGAAAAGATACTCGTAGAAGTTCTTATATGCTGGAATATGCTTTAGTATCTGGTTTGACTGCCAGCGGGGCTGATGCCTACTTATTACATGTTACAACGACACCTTCAGTATCATATGTAGTAACTAGTGATGGATTTGATTGTGGAATCATGATTTCAGCTTCACACAATCCTTATTATGATAATGGAATTAAAATTTTGGATTCCAATGGTTATAAAATGGATGCTAAAGTTGAAGGTCTAATCGAAGAATATATTGATGGATTATCAGGTGAAATCCCATTGGCAACTAAGGATAAAATAGGTTGTGCATTGGATTATTCAATGGGAAGAAATCGTTATATTGGATATTTAATGTCAATTCCAACTAGAGCCTTTAGAAATTATAAAGTTGGTTTAGACTGTGCTAATGGTGCCAGCAGTTCCATTGCTAAAAGTGTCTTTGATG
Organism: uncultured Thomasclavelia sp.; assembly: GCF_944324745.1. Classification (GTDB taxonomy): domain Bacteria; phylum Bacillota_I; class Bacilli_A; order Erysipelotrichales; family Coprobacillaceae; genus Thomasclavelia. Next base: position 14,089 of record NZ_CALUXO010000065.1, read on the forward strand.
CTTTAGGAGCAAAAACATATGTTATTAACAGTGATCCCGATGGATTAAATATTAATACTAATTGTGGTTCAACTCATATTGAAGTTTTACAGCAATATGTTAAAGATAATGCTTTAGATATTGGATTTGCTTATGATGGCGATGCTGATCGTTGTATTTGTGTTGATGAATTCGGAAGAGTTATCGATGGTGATTTAATTCTATATGTTTGCGGCAAATATTTAAGAGATCATGGTGAATTAACAAACGATACTGTTGTTACTACCGTAATGTCTAACTTAGGTTTGTATAAAGCTTTTGACAAAGAAGGAATTAAATACGAAAAAACTGCTGTTGGAGATAAATATGTTAATGAAAACATGGTTAAAAATGGCTATGTTTTAGGTGGAGAACAATCTGGGCATATTATCTTTGCTAAACATGCGACAACAGGTGATGGTATTTTAACATCTTTAAAAGTTATGGAAGCTGTTATTGAAAGTAAACGAACAATTGCACAATTGACAGAACCAGTAACTATTTATCCACAATTAATGAAAAATGTTCCTGTTCGTGATAAAAAAGAAGCTCAGGAAGATCCAGACGTAAGAGCCGTTATTGCTGAAGTTGAAGCTAATTTAGGTGATGAAGGACGCGTTCTTGTTCGTGAAAGTGGAACAGAACCAGTTGTAAGAGTAATGGTAGAAGCGGATACTGATGAAAAATGCTTGGAAAATGTTAATAAAATTGTTGATAAAATGATTGAAAAAGGATTTGTTATCAAAAGATAAAATAACATAATATCACATAATATTGCCATATAATATGGCAATATTCCATATTATAGTAAAAAGTGAGGTGAAATATATGCAATTTAGAATTAATATTATCGATGATGAAAAGAATTTAAATGATTTGGTAAGAACTTATTTAGAAAAAGAAGGCTATATAGTTTACTCATTTTATACTTATGATGAAGCTTTAATGCATAAAGATGATGATGTCCATTTATGGTTGATTGATATTATGCTTGATCGAGCAAGTGGTTTTGAATTGTTTAATGAAATTAAAGAATGTCGCCCCAAAATGCCAATAATATTCATGTCTGCTCGTGATCAGGAGTTTGATCGCATTATTGGTTTAGAAAAAGGGTCTGATGATTATATTACAAAACCATTCAATATTAAAGAAGTAATTTTAAGAATTAATAATTTAATTAAACGTTCTTATGATGACCCATCAAGAATCAAAATGGATGGTTATGATATCGATTTAGAAAAAAGAAGAGTTTTTTATAATGGAGAAGAAATAGTTTTAACGACAAAAGAATATGATTTGTTAGTTTATTTCATCAATAATAAAGGGCTCGCTATTTCTAGAGAACAAGTACTTAGTAAAGTATGGGATGAAAACTACTTCGGTAGTGACCGAGTAGTTGATGATACACTAAGAAGATTAAGAAAGAAAATGCCCGAAATTAATGTACGTACTATCTATGGATTTGGATACCGGTTAGACTAATGTTAAAGAAATATTCTTTGCAACGACAGCTTATAATTATTTTTGTTTTAATTGCAGTGGTTGTAGTTGCTGTATTAGTTCCATTAATTAACAAAAATTTGACAGATTTGATTGATAATCAAATGTATGAAACGTTAGAATTGGCCCAAAACCGATATATTAATTTCGATTTTGCTCCTATTGAAAATACAAGCTCCAAACAAATCTATCATATGAAATACTATCCTAGTGATGGAACAGATTCTTCTAATAATGGGACATTGATCCCTACTACCAGCATGACTAAAGATGATGCTTATACAATATATAATGTTTTAGCTGACGATTTAGCTTTGATGATTGAACAAAATAAAACAACAGTTCATGGGAAAGGTTCGGATTTATTAGGGGATACTGTTTATTATTTAATTAATAATAGTAACGGAACTTATGTCATATCTGCATTATATGGGGATTATTCAGATGATTTGATTTCGGACATTCAACAGCAGATTATTAATATCATGTATTTTGCTTTAGCGATAGTTGCAATAGTAATATTTATTTGGGTGAGCAGTTTAATTAAACCACTTCGTCAAATTACTAAATATATTGAAAATGTTCGTAAAGATAAAGAAGCGGAATTGAAAATTGAACGCGGTGATGAAATTGGAATTGTTTCGAAATCGCTTATAGCAATGAAAGATGAAATAGACAAGCAAAATAAGATAAAAGAAGAAATGATCCATAATATTTCTCATGATTTAAAAACACCGATTGCTTTAATAAAATCTTATTCACAAAGTGTTAAAGATGATGTTTATCCATATGGTGATAAAAACTCATCAATGGATGTAATTATCGAAAATGCTGAGCGGTTAGACAGCAAAGTACGTAGTTTATTATACTTAAATCGTCTAGATTTTATTAGTGGTGAAAATACTGATAGTGAAGTTGATATGAAAGAGTTAATTGAACATATTACTTCACAGTTATATGGAATGCACCCAGATATTGAAATAGTAACTAACCTCGGTTATGTTTCATTTAAAGGTGATGAGGAATGTTGGCGGATCTGTATTGAAAATATTATTGAAAATGCTTATCGTTATGTAAAGAGTAAAATAAAGATTGATTTGAAAACAGATTACTTAGAAATATATAACGATGGAGAACCAATTGACAGTGATAATATTGAAGCTTTATTCCAGCCATATGAAAAAGGGACTAAGGGTCAATTTGGACTTGGTTTATCAATTGTCCGGAAAACTTGTACAATGTATGGTTATAAAGTTAAAGCAGTAAATCATGATGTTGGTGTTAGTTTTATAATTGAAAAAGATGATAAATAAAGGATAGTCAATTTAGATTATCCTTTTTTGCTGTTGGTAAAATCAATAACTAATTTTTTATTTTGAAAAAAAGAAAGATAATTTGTCATAATTAGTTATAATATAGCATGAAGGTGAGAAAAATGAGTAAAGTCGAAAATAATTTTGCAATCGGCAGCGTATCAAAACATATTGTAAATCTGGCAGTGCCGATGATCGTAGCCCAGCTGATTAATGTTTTATATAATGTAGTTGACCGGGTTTATATTGGAAGAATCCCTGGTGAGGCCACATTGGCAATGGGTGGCTTAGGCTTATGTTTGCCATTAATATCGATTATCAATGCTTTTGCAAATTTATTTGGAATGGGTGGAGCACCACTATGTTCTATTGCAAGGGGGCGAGGTGATAATGATGAAGCCGAGAAAATTATGGGAAATTCTTTTGTGCTGTTAATTATTTTCGGGATTTTATTGATGGTAGTTGGTCTTATTTTTAAAGAAGATTTACTATGGTTGTTTGGCGCCAGTGAAAATACGATTAGCTATGCTAATGATTATATGACGATCTATTTACTAGGGACTATTTTTGTTTTAATTGGACTGGGTATGAATAGTTTTATCAATAGCCAGGGGTTTGCTAAAATTGGAATGATGACTGTTTTATTGGGAGCAGTAATGAATATTATTCTTGATCCAATTTTTATTTTTGTTTTTGATATGGGAGTTCAAGGAGCAGCTATTGCTACAGTAATTTCCCAGTTTGTTTCAGCAATGTGGACTTTTATATTTTTAACTGGGGAAAAGACTATTTTAAAAATTAAAAAATCTTGTTTAAAACTACAATTTAAATATGTATCACAGATTGTTTCATTAGGAACAGCTGGTTTTATGATGGCAATAACTAATTCAATCGTTTCAATTGTTTGTAATGCGACATTATCACAATATGGGGGCGATTTATATATTGCGATTATGACGATTATTAACTCATTAAGAGAAGTAGCTCAATTACCAGGACAAGGAATTGCTAATGCTTGTCAACCGGTCTTGGGATATAATTATGGGGCCAGGAAATATCAGCGGGTCTTACAGGGAATTCGTTTCGTAACGATTACAGCGTTAGCGATGATGTTAGTTTTATGGCTGGCTATAACTGTGTTTCCACAATTATTTATTCAAATATTTAGTCATAATCAAGAAATAATTACTGATGGGGTAAGAGCATTAAGATTATATTTCTTTGGTTTTTTTATGATGGCTTTTCAAATGGTAGGCCAGGCAGTGGCCGTAGGTTTAGGAAAATCAAGACAGGCAATTTTCTTTTCTATTTTTAGAAAAGTTATCATCGTAGCACCGCTGACAATTATTTTACCAATATATATTGGAATAGATGGTGTTTTTATCGCTGAAGCAATCAGTAACTTTATTGGTGGTGGTGCTTGTTATATTACTATGTGGTTAACTATTGGTAAAAACTTAAAAAAACAAAGTATGCTCGAAAATATTAACGAAGATCCAGAACTATAATTGGTTTTGGATTTTTACTATTTCTAGACGAAATTTGTTAGAATTTGCTAAAAATCAATATTCACGCTATAATATAAAAAAATCATAATATTGGCTAGTAATCTAACTAATAGGAAGGAAATAATAGAATGATCATATTATTGGAAGAGCTGGTTAGAATTATTATTCTAATTGCAATGCTTCAGATAATTCATGTTTTAGATGATAATAAAAATAAAATTAGTATTCTCAGTATTTTAAGTATCATTATTAATTTTATAATATCATTTTTTAATTTAGCTAATAATATCGCTGGAGTAATTTTTTATTATGTTATTAATATCGGATTAATTATGCTGATGTGTAAAAAGTTATCTAACGGTTTATTCCATGGGATTTGTTATTATATTGTTGAACCACTTGTAGCTATTTTAATTTTATATTTAAATACTTGCTTAAATATGCAGTTTTCATCACTGTCAAGTTATATTGTAGCACTGTTATGTGCCGGGATTTTATCAGCGGTCCATTATTTTCAGTTAGTGCGTTTTCGCGGAAATGTTGTTAAGCTGTTGGTAATTAATGGATTGATGCTAATTGTTGCAGTTTACAGTAATTATTGCTTGAGTAATAATTATAACTTGCTTAATAATTGGTATTTTATTGGGGTTATTATAATAGTTATTTGGATTTGTTCAAATTGGTTTTTGTGTCGAAAATAAAAATTTGGCTGTAATGAAAAATGATTACAGCTATTTTTAATACGATAGAAAGGAGGCACAAATGATTTCAGTAGGGGTTGTTGATGATTCAAAACAGTGGCTTGATTTGATGTATCAGGAGATTTCAAAACGTTTTAACGAGCTTGAGATTCATCTGTTTCGTTCAGTTAAAGAACTGGATCAATCAATTGATTTTGTATTATTAGATATTGATATGCCAGATATTGATGGAATAGATTTTGCTAAAAAGAATTTAGATACTAAAATAATTTTTGTTACTAATTATGATACAAGAATTAAAGAAGCTTTTGGTCCTAATGTCTATGGTTATGTTTCTAAAAGTAATTATCAAAATGAATTATTTGATAAGATTTTAGAAATGATCAAAATTATTAAAGATAATCATTTAATTAGTTTTACAATTAATCGTGAAGAAGTTTATGTTCGGATGGATGATATAATTTATTGTCAATTTTTAGGTAGTCGCGTAGTATCGATCGTTTATAAAAATAAGTGCATGATGATAAAAAATACTACTTTAAAAAAAGTAAAAGAAAAACTAGATGATCGTTTTATTGAAATTAGTCGTGATACTATCATAAATAAAAATAAGATTATTGATTATCAAAACGACAATGTTTATTTAGAAGGGGTAAATAGTCGCTTTGAGGTTAGTGTGCGAAATCGTTCCCTGGTAAAACGATGTTTTTTTGAGGTTATTAAATGACAGCATTAGTTTTAGAATACTTTTTTTGTTTGGTTTATGTTGTTACTTTTACAATTGCTTTTAAAATATTATCAAAACATAAGTTAAAATGGTTTAAAACAATTTGTCTTATTTTAGTATCTTCATTTATAAATTTTTTGCTGACAGGGTCTAATTCTTTAGTTTTTAATGAGTTTATTTTGCAAAATACGGGGATTTGGATTTTAGATTTTATTTTTATTAGTTGTTTAGTTAAGGAAATAGATACTAAAAATTTATTTTATAGTTCGATTTTTGAAGTGTTATATATTTTAAGTATTAATTGTTTTATCCATCTGATAAATTTATTTACTGATTTTAATCGCGATATCGCGATGTCACCATCACTCCAAAGAATTCTGATGGTACTAACTGTAAATGCATTGACTCTTTGTTTGT
>NZ_CALUXO010000066.1 GCF_944324745.1 uncultured Thomasclavelia sp.
GAAATATCATTCTTGGGTATATCAACGTCATAAGAAACTGTAAAATCTAGTGGTAATGTTGGTTGATATGAGTTATAATCTTTCTTGTATAATTTATTTGTTTTCATATTTCAATTATACCAAAAAAATGTACGATTCCTCGTACATTTTTGCGTTTTTTTGCTACTTTTTTTCTTTATAGGTCGTTACAGCCCCTATTTTTTTATTAGTCAATTTTTTTCATATTTACAGCTTCGATAAAGAGCGTAATACCATTAATAATTAAATAAATTGCAATGATATAATTCAAGGCAATTGCTGAAGTTATTGGTAAAATAAAGAAAATAATGGCCAGGATGATATTTAAAATACCATTGAATGTATAAATACCAGTATTGCTGATATTAAAGTATTTTAACTTACTGGCAAAAGCAATTTTTTCTGTACCATGAAAGACTAAAATCAATGCCAACATCATCGTTAGAGATATTGCGGTAATGATTGATGGTGTAGTAATGATAATAAGACCAAATAAGATATTAATAATACCATGAACAATGGTAAATGGATCTTTAAAAAAGCTGGTACTTAAGCAATAATTAACGATTGAATAAATACCAAATCCAATGAGTACTAACGCTACAATCACTTTCATGACGGTAAAAGTCTGGATTGGAAAAGCTAGACAGCAAATCCCGGCAATAACCATTACAATACCTAAAATAAGATATAGTATTTTAAATTTTTTAATTCGTTTATTCCAATTACTTTTAAACTCATCAATAAAATCAAAATCCCAATACATAAAATCATTCCTCCTTTATCTTTCTATCTACTAATCGTAAGAATTCACTGATAAGTAGACAGACTATCAATATAAGATAAAAACCCAAAACCATTTTTTTGTGTTTTGTATTTTTCAAGATATTGATTGTTTTCACTCATATCCTCCTTACATCTTTTATTGTAATCATTATTAATATTGATGAAATAGACAAATAATATGCAATGTCTAAAATTTGGATATTTTAATTTTTTTGTTTAGACAAATTTTAATAAATGCCTAAAAAATAGGCATTAGAACTAATATTGACTATTTAAAAGCAGATTTAAAAAAAATACAATAATGGGCAAAGGAGGGAGTGATGAAAATCGCGTTCAAGTAGCTAAAACCGGATATTATTTAATATCGATAGTATTTTATTGCTTAGGGATTATTCTTTTGATGCATCCTTTCAAAATATCTGCAAGTATTGGTATTTTATGTAGCTGTTTATTAATTTTTTATGGCATTGTAAAAATAGTTGGATATTTTTGGGATGATCTATGATACAAAAATATTTGGATTTGAATCATGGCTTGATATTCTGTTGATTGCCATAATTGTGGGTGGATTGGCTTTTTTGATAATTATTGCGCCTGTTACCGATGTTTTGATTCAACGGATAATTGTTAGTTTGACATTGATATTTGAAAGGGTAAGGAATCAATATGTAGTTAAAACATCAGTGAAAATGAAACATTTTTATAAATCTGGAGGTATGTAAAATGAGTGTTAAAACAAATCTTGAAAAATTTGGGTTAGAAAAACTAGTTGATTATGTCTATCATGATCCTGATAATAATTTAGTTAAAATTATGGATTGGGCTGATAAGTTTAGTCCTAATGACTTTGAAGTTCAAAGAAGAATAATCCGTGAAGCGATTACTGATCCCCAGCATCCTTATTATCCTTTTATTCGTCGTATTTTAAGTGATGTTGATAAAAATGTTGCTAAAACATTAGCTGTTAACTTTTTTATTAATGCAGCCATGATTGGCTGGCCTAAACAAAATGAAAATCGCGAAAAATATAATTGTAATATTCCGTGGGCAATCTTATTAGATCCTACCAGTGCCTGCAATTTACATTGTACTGGTTGCTGGGCCGCTGAATATGGTAATAAGTTAAATCTAACTTATGATGAAATTGATGATATTATAAATCAAGGTAAAGAATTAGGTGTTTATATGTATATTTATACTGGTGGTGAGCCACTAGTACGTAAAAAAGATTTGATCAAGTTATGTAAAAAACATGATGATTGTGTCTTTTTATGTTTTACTAATGCCACATTGATTGACGAAGAGTTTGCCGATATGATGCTGGAAGTAGGTAATTTTGTTCCAGCCATTTCATTGGAAGGTTTCGAATCAGCTACTGATGATCGTCGGGGTCAGGGCGTATACCAGCAGGTGATTAAAGCAATCAAATTATTAAAAGAGAAGAAATTAGTTTATGGCATTTCAGCTTGTTATACTAGTGCTAATTTTGAATCGATTACTTCGGAAGAGTTTTTTGATTCATTAATTGATTTGGGTGTTTATTTCATCTGGTATTTCCATTATATGCCAGTTGGTAATGATGCTTCAATAGACTTATTGCCTACCCCAAAACACCGTGAAGCGACATATCAAAGAATTCGTCATTATCGTAGTACTAAACCGTTATTTGCTTTAGATTTTCAAAATGATGCTGAATATGTTGGGGGCTGCATTGCAGGAGGACGGCGTTATTTACATATCAATGCCAATGGTGATGTTGATCCATGTGTATTTATTCATTATTCAGATTCCAACATTCGTGAAAAATCTTTATTAGATATTTTACGTTCACCAATGATGATGGCTTATCATGACAATCAGCCTTTTAATGAAAACATGCTAAGACCTTGTCCAATGCTGGAAAATCCTGAAAAACTGCGGGCGATGGTTGCTAAAACTAAAGCTCATTCAACTGATTTACAATCACCAGAGTCTGTTGATCATCTATGTTCTAAATGTGATCAATATGCTTTAAATTGGAAACCAACAGCTGAAAAATTATGGAATAAAAATAAGGATATTGACTAATCAATATCCTTTCTTTGTTTAGGGATGATTTATCGGTTGGGTTATTATATAATATAATATGTTAGGATTTATTTTTTATGATGGGTAATAAAAAGTGGCGTTTATTGCCAGTTTCTAAAATTTTATAAATTCGATCAAATGATTGAATTAAATCATAACTGGCATCACAATCTAACCAGTCTAAAGCGATTCCGACAATGACACATTTATTAAAACGAATTAATACTTCTTTATCTTGTGATAGAATATTAAGGTCTTTAGTTAAAATATCGGTATATTGTTTACTGATATCCATCGCAATTTTACTTAGATGTTCGACAAAAATATCGCGATCAGTCGAATGATAAATATTTAAGATAGCTTTTTTTCTTTGGTTAGTGTCTTCAACAATCGGAATCAAACAATCAACGAAAGCATCAAAATGATCGTATTTATTGATCATAGCTTCAGTTCTACTTTTTAAAATTTGATCTAATAAATCAGGAATATCATGAAAATGATAATAAAAAGTATTTCGGTTTATTTCACAACGTTCAACAATATTTTTGACGGTGATTTTACTGTAAGGTTTTTCTTCTAATAGTTGCCAAAATGCCTCAGCAATCGCCAGTTCAGTTCGATTCATCGTTTCAGTCCTTTCATAAATACTAAAATTCTATCATAATTCAATAATTTTTACAATTTTTTTGATAAATGAAAGGTGATGATCACGATTAAGAAAAAAATTTTTATTTTTTTATTTACTATAATAATTCTTATTTTCTTTATCTATTTAGTTTTTCGTCGTGATTTTAATAATATCATTACATTAATAAAAAATATTACCGTATTTGATGTAATTATTTTATTAATAATTGGCAGCTGTTATCAGTTATTAGAAGCTTTTGGCTGCTATGTTTTAATTAAATCGCAAAAAAGTCAATTTACTTATCATCAGGCAATTGAATTAACGTTATTAGGAACGTTTAGTAATATTGCTACCTCAACAGCGGGAACGATTCCGATGCAAAGCTATTATTTATATAAGCGAGGGATCAAAGCTGGTAAAGGAATTGGATTGATTATTTTAGATAGTATTTTTCATAAATTTGCGGTTTTTATCTACGCTTCAATCATGCTGTTATTTAATATTGATTGGTTATATAATACAAATAATCTACTTTTTCGATATATTTTAGTTGGATATGTTGTTTATTTATTGATTATTGTTGGATTGATCCTTATTTGCAGCTGGAGCAGGATTCAAGATTTATTGTTATGGCTGATGAAAAAATTACCTGATAATGAAAAATGGCAAAAACGCAAGGCTGATTGGAAAGATAATCTAGCCGCGCTGTATCAAGAATCAAGAGTAGTATTTAAAAGTTTTCGGACTTGTTTAAAAGTAATTTTGGCTGATTTTGTTAAATTATTTTTTACCTATACTATACCTTTATTTTGTTTTCAGGTTGTTAAGTGTGGGCAATTATCTTTTATCCAAATTCAAGTCTTGTCATCGATTATGTTATTGATTACCGGGATATTACCAAATGTTGCCGGAATGGGACCAGCTGAAGTTTCTTTCTTATTAGTTTTTGCTCCTTATATGGGAATTATCGAAGCTACTTCTGCTATGATTATTTATCGACTGGCAACTTATTTTTATCCATTTGTTGTTAGTATTTTTGCTTTTTTGAAACTAGAAAAAGAATTGTTGTTACAATAAAAATAGCGGTGAAAAATAAGTATTTTTATAGCTATTTTAATCTTATTTCTAGTAAAGTTGTCAATTTTCGAATCTTTTTTCTTTAGTAATGACATGTAAAACGATATCAGCATATTTTTTAATTGATTGTCAGCCATGTTTGTAATCACAATTATCAGTATTTTTTGATAAGTATACAATTCTTAACTACTATTGTTGGTTCAACGATATTATTAGTTAATGTTTTAATCACTACTTACTTTTTCATTACTGTTATCAGGTGTTTAAATCGAATGGTAAATATTGACGAACTATTTAAACTAAAAATATGAATTGTGACACATCTTTTTAAAATATTAGAAATTGGTCAAGCACATACTAAAGAGTCGTCCGCTTTAAATGGTTTGTTGACATCAACATATTTAAATTGAGTATTGATGCAATATAATTCTTTTAAATTATTAAAACCATCATAGCCTGATTTTGGGTAAAACAAATTACCGTTGCTGAAGATATATAAGCCATCTTGTAAATATCTCTAGTAAACATACCGTTAATTTGATACTTTTTCTCTAAAATAAAATTACCAATTATTCCTATTATGTTCTATAACATATAGTAGAAAAAGCGGTGGCTTTTTTACATTTTGTCATCAAACGTTATTTAGTTATTGATTATGAATTTATTTAGTAGGTCAATATAGTACGGGATCAATTAATTATTGAATTAATTGTGTTACTGATCATTATTATCGTGTATCTACAAATATTGAAGAATTTAAAAGTTGATAACAAGTAAAGCTGGATTTATGATAAATCCAGTTTTTTTAATGATCAATTATTTAAAATCGTACTTTTATAAACTTTGGTTATGCTTTTAAAGCATGTTTTGAGCTTTAAGATAAGCATTTGTCATTTTTAATATCTAAGCTTACAATAATAGTAAAAATATTACTTTAAAGAGGCGAGTTATGGAAAAGCAATATCAATTAATAAAATGGTCTGATGTAAGTAGTCAAGATGTTGATTTGGTAATTTCAATGATCAATGATGTTTGGCAATTAGATCGGATGGATGATAGTTATCAATCAGGAATCTTATTATCTAAGGTCTATTTTTTAAGTGTTTTACAAGATGCTATTGATTTATATTTAGTTAAAGATGAAGATCATTTAGTTGGATTATTAGTCTTATCAATCCATCATCATTCAAAGCTAATTATCAGCCAAGAAATTAAAACATTATTAACTGTTGATAACAATGAGCAAGTTATTAAATTTCAAACAATGATTGATAATTATCATCAAAATTGTCTAGCAATGCTTAAAGATAGTCAACAACAATTTGATGGTGAGATTATCTTATTTGCAGTAGCTAAAAAATATCAGCATTTGGGTATTGGTACTGATTTATTTAATTTAGCTGGTCGAATATTTAAAGAAAATGGGTGTCGTAATTTTTATTTATATACTGATACCAGCTGTAATTATCATTTTTATGATTATCTGCAAATGAAAAAATTAGCTTCAAGAAAAGATGATCAACGTAAAAACTTTGAATTATTTTTATATGGAGGGAAGTTATAATGGAATATCGTAAATTACCACATGGAAATGAAAAAATTAGTGTTTTAGGTTTTGGTACCAGTTCGATTGGTGAAGCAAGTGAAGGAGAGATTATTGCTACGGTTCAAAAAGCAATTGATCATGGCATTAATTATTTTGATTTAGCTTCTGGTCATGCCAATACTTTTGCGGCTTTTGGAAAAGTCATTCAAGAAAAAAGGGAGCAAATTTATCTGCAAATTCATTTTGGTGCTAATTATGAAACTGGGGAATATGGCTGGACAACTAATTTGGCTAAAATAAAAGCATCAGTAAAATGGCAATTAGAGATGCTACAAACTGATTATATCGACTTTGGTTTTATTCATTGTTTAGATGAACTGGCGGATCTTCAGGCAGTTAAAGATGCCGGAATCATTGATTATTTATTAGAATTAAAACAAAAAGGAATTGTCCGTCATTTAGGTTTATCATCACATACACCAGCGCTTGTTAATCAGGTTTTAGATATGAAAATTATTGATATGGTGATGTTTAGTATCAATCCAGCTTATGATCATCATCATGGTGATTATGCAATTGGTGAAACTGATGAACGTTTAGATTTATATAAACGCTGTGAAAAAGAAGGTGTAGCCATTTCAGTAATGAAAGCTTTTAGTGCCGGACAATTATTAGATGCCAACAAATCACCGTTTAAATACGCTTTGACCCACAGCCAATGTATTCAATATGCTTTAGATAAACCAGGTGTCGTTACCGTTTTACCAGGAATTAGAAATCATCAGGATCTAGATGATGTCTTAAAATATCTTGATGCCAGTGATAGTGAAAAAGATTATTCGATCATTGCTTCATTTAATCAAGTTGAACATTTAGGCAATTGTGTTTATTGTAAACATTGTCATCCTTGTCCTGCTAAACTAGACATTGCTTTGATTAATAAATACTATGATTTAGCTTTATTAGGTGATACTTTAGCTAAAGATCATTATCTTCATTTAGAAAAGAAAGCCAGTGATTGTTTAAAATGTGGCCATTGTAATCATCGTTGTCCTTTTAAAGTCGATCAAATGGCTCGAATGGATGAAATCGCTACTTATTTTGGAGTATAAAAAATCCTTTTTAAGGATTTTTTTTAAATGTTATTGGTAGATGTTTTTCAAATATTTTGATGATTCGTCCAATAAATAATGCCGTTAAGATCGTACCAATACCAATACCATAAAATGGGGTCTTGTTGATCAAACATAATGTAATAGTAATGATTACTAAAGAAATATCAAAACTATTTTTTACTAATGAAAAAGGTAACGAAAAAACTTCAGCAATAGTTTTAACAATGCCATCAGTTGGGGTTAAAACTAAATCAGTTTTAACTGATAGATATACCCCTAATGAGGTTATAAACATCGTTAAAACAAATAAAATTAAAATTACGATGATGGGAAAATATAACTCTGGAATAATATAGTCATATAGATCAATCAACCAGCCAAAAGCAAATGATAAAGGTATTTCTAAGAGATAGGGAATAGTGATTTTTTTCGATAAAAGACATTGGATCAAAACAAATAACAGGTAACAGATAATTGAAGCTGTCCCTAAACTGATGTGATATATCTTTGAAATTGAATACATAACCGAACTAAATGCCGCCACTCCTAAGTTATAACGGATATTTAGGACTACTGCAAATGCAATTAAATTTAAGCCAATAAAATAATAGATTCCTCTTTTCATAACGCTCTCCTTTTTGACTATAATTCTAATACAAATATTAAGCCTTGGATAATTCAAAAAATTCATAATAACCCAACTAAAAGTTATCGTAGTTAATAAGAAAAACTGATGATTAATTAGTTTTTCTTATTAATTAGATTAGCAGGTAAAATTGATAGTCAGAAAATCATTAAATATAATATTAGTGTAAAGAAAGAGAGGAATTAAAGATGAACGATTTTCAATTTCAAAACACAACAAAAGTTTATTTCGGTAAAAATCAGTTACAACATTTACATGAAGAAGTATTAAAATATGGTGATAAAGTTTTGCTTGCCCATGGTGGTGATTTTATTAAAAGTTCCCCATTATATCAAAAAGTTATCGATGAATTAAAATCTAATAATATTGAAGTTTATGAACTAGGAGCTGTAGAACCTAATCCGCGTCACACTACTGTTAACCGCGGGGTTAAGATGTGTAAAGAAAATGGAATTCAAACAACACTGGCAATCGGTGGTGGTTCTACAATTGATTGTTGTAAAGCAATTGCTGCTACATCTCTATCTGAAAGTAATAATATTTGGGATTTGGTTGAAGGAAAAGTAGCCTGGAAAGATGCTTTGGCCGTAATTGCAATGCCAACTATTGCTTCTACAGGAAGTGAAATGGATAAATCATGTGTTATTGCCAATGTTGATTTAGGAATTAAAAGTGGTATTAATGGAGAACCAATTCGTCCTAAAGCTGCGTTTCTAGATCCAACAAATACGTTTACTGTTCCAGCTCGGCAAACAGCTTGTGGTGGGTTTGATATTATGGCTCATTTATTTGATATGAACTATTTTGTCAATAGTGAAAAATATCCATTACAATTTAATGTTGTCGAAACATTATTAAAGACTGTTAAGATACAATTACCTATTGCAATTAAAGAACCTGAAAATTATACAGCCAGAGCTACGATGTTATGGGCTGCTAGTTGGGCTTTAAATAGTTTCTGTACTTCAGGATTCAAAACCCAAGCTTCATTGCATGCTTTGGAACAATTTTCTTCATCTTATGATTTAACACATGGTTTAGGTTTAGCCATCATCATGCCAAAATGGATGAAATTTTTATTAGACCGTGATAAAACGGTAGCTGATGATTTTGCACGCTTTGGTATCAATGTCATGGACGTAGAAGATACTGGTGATAAAGTTGCTGTTGCTTATAAGACAATTGAGGCTTTACAAAAATTTATTAAAGAAGATTTAGGTTTACCAGTTTATTTATCAGAATTAGGAATTGATGATAGTAAGTTTGATGAAATGAAAGTTAAAGCCTGCTATGGTCAATCTTCATTACCTCGGGCCTATCGACCATTAACACAAGAAGATTGTCTAGAAATTTATCGGATGTGTTTATAGGATGATAAAGAAATTATCTTTTTGGTAATTTCTTTTTTAATAAGGATATCCAATTACAATTAAGAATAATGAGGTGAAATAATATGACAAGAAAATGTTTGATTATTTCTTCGAGTCCACGAAGAAATGGGAATAGTGAAGAATTATGTAACCAGTTTGCTTTAGGAGCCAAAGAAGCCGAAATTGAAGTTGAAAAAGTAAATTTAAATGACTATAACATTGCACCATGTCTAGCATGTGAATATTGTCGTAGTCATGATAACCAATGTGTAAGAAAAGATGATGCTAATTTAGTTATTCAAAAGATGATCGATGCTGATATTTGGCTACTGGCAACACCGGTTTATTTTTATAGCGTTTCAGCTCAAATGAAGTTACTGATCGATCGAATATTTGCTAGAGAATTTGAAATAAGAAATAGTAATAAACGAAAAGATGTTTATTATTTAATTACCAGTGGTTCTCCTGATCATGAACAAATGACCGGAACGATTGAATCATTAAGAGGATTTACTAAAGTATTAAGAACGGTTGATGAAAAAGGAATTATTTATGGTACTGGT
The DNA here is from genome assembly GCF_944324745.1 of uncultured Thomasclavelia sp. Taxonomy (GTDB): domain Bacteria; phylum Bacillota_I; class Bacilli_A; order Erysipelotrichales; family Coprobacillaceae; genus Thomasclavelia. The sequence goes on from NZ_CALUXO010000066.1 coordinate 9,817, forward strand.
GCTTTTCATTTGGGTGATGCTAAAAATCATGAGGCTTATAATATTGCTTATCAAATGGGAAAAGAGGCCTAGAAATGGAAAATTATTATGAACATTTTGTAAATAAAGGAAATCATCCAGACAAAGCATTGATTTTAAAACAGGAAGATGATTATTCATTTGATAATTTTAATCGTGATCAGGCTCTAAAATTAGTAAATAATATCGTAGCGATAGCTAAAAAAACTGATAAAAAAATAGGAATCAAAATTACTATCAATGATGAACCAATTATTCAATATTATATGGATGGTTTAGAATATCAGGGAGCCAAAAGCTGGCTAGATCGTAAGGAAAAAATGGTAAATTTAGCCCATCATAGTTCGTATTATGCTTTTTTAGATAATATAAAAAGTCATCAATACGATAAATGCATTGAAGATGAAACATATGCTCTATGTGGTGGCGCTTTCCCGTTAATCGTTAAAGGAAAAATGATCAGAGTTATTGCGGTAACCGGATTAAGACCAAATGAGGATCATCAAATGATCATAGATGGATTAAAAACAATAAAGGAGTAGATAAAAATGTCAAAATTAGGATTTGGATGCATGCGTTTACCAATGAAAGATAATGAAATTGATTATCAAGAGTTTAATTTAATGATTGATAAATATATGGAAGCTGGATTGAATTATTTTGATACAGCTCATGGTTACATGAGCGAAAAAAGCGAGATTGCTTTAAAAGATTGTTGAGTGGCTCGTTATCCACGAGATAGTTATGTCCTAACCAATAAATTATCAGTTCATTATTTTAATCAAGAAAGTGATATTCGCCCTTTATTTGAAAAGCAATTAGAAGCTTGTGGGGTAACATATTTTGATTATTATTTGATGCATGCTCAAGACAAAGATATTTATCAACATTTTCAAAAATGTAATGCTTATAAAATAGCTATGGAATTAAAAGCTGGAGGTAAAATTAAACATCTGGGAATCTCATTTCATGATACAGCTGATGTTTTGGAGCAAATTTTATCAGAACATCCAGAAATTGAAATTGTTCAAATTCAATTTAACTATATTGATTTTGAAAGTCCAGGAGTTCAAAGTAAAAAAGTATATGAAGTAGCTCGTAAATATAATAAACCAGTTTTAATTATGGAACCAATCAAAGGTGGTGCTTTAGCTAATTTACCAGATGAAGCTAAAAAGATATTTGATCAGTTAGGGGATAATAACAGCTATGCCAGCTATGCTTTAAGATTTGCAGCATCATTTGATGGTGTGTTTAAAGTATTATCAGGGATGAGTTCTTTAAGCCAAATGGAAGATAATCTTAAATACTTTAAAGATTTTAAACCGTTTACTAGTCAAGAATTTGAAGCCGTTGCCAAAGTTCGAGAAGTATTTGATAAGCTTGGCGGGATTGCCTGTACCGCTTGTCGCTATTGCACTGATGGTTGTCCAATGCATATTTCAATTCCTGATTTGTTTAGCTGCTATAATGCTAAAGTTCAATTTAATGATTGGAATAGTGATTACTATTATGGAGTCCATACTAAAGGTAAAGGCAAAGCTTCTGATTGTATTCATTGTGGTCAATGTGAACGAATTTGTCCACAGCATCTGCCAATTATTGAACACTTAAAAGAAGTAGCAAAAACTTTTGAAAAATAACCAAGATGGAAGAAAATAAGTTAAAAGAATTATATTTATTAATGTATCAGTCAATGATTGATAAAAATGTTGCTACATTAAATACGATCTTACACGATCAATTTATTTTAATTCATATGACTGGAATGAAACAAAACAAACAAGAATTTATCGAAGCCATCAAAACTGGTGTTCTTAATTATTATCAAGTTAAAGATCATCATTTTAAAATCAAAATAAATGGAGATAAAGCTACTTTAGTTGGTTGCAGTCGTGTTTTAGCAGCAGTTTTTGGTAGTAGTAAGCATTGGTGGTCTTTAAAACAAACAATCGAATTAGTAAAAATTAATGATTGTTGGAAGTTACTACTTTCATCAGCAGATACATATTAAACTAGAACATTTTATGGTTCTAGTTTTTTGTCTTTAATTATTTGAAGTTTTTTTGTACAATAAAAGTAGCTTTTTATTTACGAAAGGAGAATGCCAGTGTTCAAGCAGATGCAGTATTTCATCACTGTTGTTGATACTCAAAGTTTTACTCGGGCGGCTGAATTATGTTATATTTCCCAATCAGCCATTTCGCAACAAATAAAGGCATTAGAAGATGAACTTGGAGTAAAATTATTAATTCGAAAAAGAAAATCTTTTTCATTGACACCAGCCGGAGAATATTTTTACTATCGCTGTAAAGATATTTTAGCTGAAGTTGATGATTTATGTAAAAAAACCAAGGAATTAGAGGAAGATGATAGTTTATTAAAAGTTGGTTATTTACGTGGTTATGATGGTAAAGAGTTTAAAGAAGCGGTATTAGATTTTGCATCTTTATATCCTGATGTTACGATTAATTTAGTTAGAGGTAATCATGAAGAATTATATAAGCATCTAATGGATGAAACAGTTGATTTGGCTATTAGTGATCAACGGCGCTCTTTTAGTGATGATTTTATTAATTATCATTTATTACATATGGATTGTTGTGTAGAAGTTTCTACTAATAACCCTTTAAGTAAACAGGAGATTCTTGATGTAAATGACTTAAAAAAAGAGACTTGTATCTTAGTAGCTACTTTAGAGCAACAGGAAACCGAAAAAGAATTTTATGAAAATATTATTGGTTTAAAATGTAAATATTTATTTGTCAATGATATTGAAGAAGGCCGATTAATGGTAATGATGAATCGGGGAATTATGCCAATTGAACATATAAAAAAGCCTCAGCAAGAAAAAGAGGGAATAAAAACAATTCCGCTTTATCGTAATGAACGATTGATCCAACGTAATTATTGTGCTTTTTGGAAAAAAGATAAATCAACCTATTATATTGAAGAATTTGCTGACATGATGCGCAATAAATTTCAACTTAGTCATCAAGAATAAAAATGCTCAAAATTTGATGTTTTAACATCTAATATTTTTGTTTAAAAAAATCTGACTATAATAATTAATTAGGAAATAGGCAACGAGGAAACTCGTTGTTATTTTTTTGTAAACTGTATATATTTGATATTGACAGTATTTACTATATAACCTGTCTTTGGCAGTTAAAAAGAAAAAAATGGTGCTAATTTGATATTGCTATCGAGTTAGCATCATTTTTATTTGCTTGGATGTCAGATAATAATTGGTTATTGGTTGATTTAATATGCCTGCAA
>NZ_CALUXO010000067.1 GCF_944324745.1 uncultured Thomasclavelia sp.
CCTCCGTGTTATTTTATTTGCAGTTGGTAGCCGCAAGTATATTATAACATGGAGGTTTTTCATTATCACTCCACTAAAGCTTTTATACACCCCCAGCCTAGCTGGGGGTTTTATTGTGTTACAAAAAATACGACTTTCGTAACGAAAGTCGTATTCATTAATTCAATTCTTTAACTTTAATTCGATTAATAGCTTTTTTCAAAGCAATTTCTGCACGCATTAAATCAGTATCATTGGTTGGATGATTTATCCGTTCTTCTGCTCTTGATTTCGCTTCTTTAGCTCGATTTAAATCAATTTCATCTTTTGACTCGATTGAATTAACAATTAATTTAGTTTCATTATCATTAACATAAATAAAACCTCCACCAACTGCAAACTCATAACGCTGATCATCAATAATATAGCTCATTTTTGATATTTCAACTGCCGTAGCAAGAGGAATATGGTGAGCTAAAATTCCAATTTGACCCTCTGTAGCACAAAGATTTAATTGATTGACTTCCACCTCTTGATAGATTCCTTTAGGAGTTACTATTTTTAGTTTAAATTTACTCATTTTCTAAAGTCTTTGCTTTTTCAATTGCTTCTTCAATCGTACCAACATTGTGGAAAGCCTGTTCTGGTAAATGATCATATTTACCTTCTAGGATTTCTTTAAATCCTTTGATCGTATCGGCAACTCGAACATATTTACCTTCTGTTCCTGTAAATTGGCTGGCAACAGTGAATGGTTGTGATAAGAAGTTACGAACACGACGGGCACGAGCAACAGTCTGTTTATCTTCTTCTCCTAATTCGTCCATACCAAGAATTGCGATGATATCTTGTAATTCTTGGAAACGTTGTAAAATTTGTTGGACACCATGAGCTACTTCATAGTGTTCTTTTCCAACGATTAATGGATCCAATCCTCTTGAAGATGAGTTCAATGGATCAACAGCTGGATAAATTCCTAATGCTGCAATTGAACGGTCTAATACAACTCTAGCATCCAAATGGGCAAATGTTGTTGCCGGAGCTGGGTCAGTTAAATCATCAGCTGGTACATAAACAGCTTGCACTGAAGTGATGGAACCTTGTTTTGTCGAAGTGATTCTTTCTTGCAAAGCACCCATTTCAGTTGCTAAAGTTGGCTGATATCCAGCTTGTGATGGCACCCGTCCTAATAAAGCAGATACTTCAGATCCAGCTTGAGTGAAACGGAAAATATTATCAATGAATAATAAGACATCTTGACCTTGTTCATCACGGAATTCTTCAGCCATTGTTAGTCCTGATAAACCAACTCGTAAACGAGCTCCAGGTGGTTCGTTCATTTGACCGAAGACTAGTGTTGTTTTATCTAAAACACCACTTTCTTTCATTTCATAATACAAGTCATTTCCTTCACGAGTACGTTCTCCAACCCCAGCGAATACTGATAAACCACCATGTTCGGTAGCAATATTATTAATAAATTCTTGGATTAATACGGTTTTTCCAACTCCAGCACCACCAAATAATCCGATTTTCCCACCTTTAATAAATGGACAAATTAAATCGACAACCTTAATTCCGGTTTCCAAGATTTCGGTATCTGTTCTTTGTTGGGAATAGGTTGGAGCGGCACGATGAATTGGCATTCTTTTTACATCTGATGGTAGTGGATCTTTTCCATCAATTGGTTGTCCTAAAACATTAAACATTCTTCCTAAAGTATCATTTCCTACTGGAACGGTAATTGGATGTCCAGTATCAACAGCATCCATTCCTCTTCTTACTCCGTCTGTTGGTCCCATGGCAATACAGCGAACAACATCATCTCCAATATGCTGAGCAACTTCAACAACTAACAAGTCTGCACCATTTTGGATTTCGAGAGCTGTATTTAGTGCAGGAAGCTTTTGGTCACTGTCAAATTGAATGTCAATTACTGGTCCTTTAGCACTAATTATTTTACCAATGTTTTGAGACATACGGCACCTCCTTATTCTGCATTAGCTCCCGCTACGATTTCACTGATTTCATTAGTAATCGCAGTTTGACGAGCCTGATTATATTTTAATAATAATTGTTCTGTAAGTTCATCGGCATTATCAGTAGCATTTTCCATTGATGTTCTACGTGAAGCATTTTCGCTGGTTACTGATTCAATCAAATAACCATAAATAACCGCTTGTAGATACATTGGAATCAAATTATTTAAAACCTCATCAGGACTTGGTTCAAATAAAGTTTCTTTGTTTGAAATTTCAATATCTTCAAAACTATCAGGATCAATTGGCAACAAAGTAACTATTCTTGGTTTAAATGTTAGATTGTTGATAAATTCAGTATAGACAATTTTTATCTTTTTGATTTCCTGATTACTATACATGCTTATTAGTTTAGATACTAATCTAGTTACATCTTTGAAACTAAGAGTGGTATTTAAGTCATTATATTGACTATCAACTACTCCTTGATGATTTTTGCTTAAATAACTAGTTACTTTACTACCAATTGTAAAAACATAATCATCATCTCTAATTACATCTTTAATTTCTTTAAAAAGATTAGCATTATAACCACCACATAATCCTAAACTAGAACCAATGACAATATAGACTTCTTTATATGTCTTTTTATTTTCACGTAAATAAACGTTTTCATTGTCACCTTGATTATTGGCTAATATTTGAGCTACTGTTTGCGCAACTTCAGTGTAATAAGGTTTTGACTGATCTAGCTGCTTTCTAGTCTTTTGTAACTTTGAAGCTGCTACTAGTTCCATCGCCTTTGTTATTTTCTTTGTCGATTCGACTGATTTGATCCGTCGTTTTATCTCTTGCATTCCTCCAGGCATAGTAGATTACCCCTTTACCTGTGTTTTTTCAAATTGAGATACAAAAGCACCAATTACATCTTTCATCTTATTTTCTAACTCTGGTGAAATTTCTTTTTTATCATTGATTTCATCAATAATTTCATGATTATTTAATTCAATATTATTTACTAATTGATCCATAAAGTTAGATACTTGTTCTACTTTTAATGATTTAGTAAATCCATATTTTAACGCAAATAAAGTGATTACTTGTGTAGATACTGATCTAGGCGAATATTGTGCCTGTTTTAAAACTTCACGTACTTTAGCTCCATGGTCTAATGTAGCTTGAGTTGCTGCATCTAGATCAGAACCAAATTGGGCAAAGGCCTGCATTTCGGTATATTGCGCTAATTCTAGTTTTAATGATCCAGATACTTGTTTCATCGCTTTAATTTGGGCAGCAGAACCAACCCGGCTTACTGATAAACCAGTATCAATGGCTGGTCTAAATCCAGAGTTGAATAAATCTAACTGCAAGAAAATTTGACCATCAGTAATTGAAATTACATTAGTTGGGATATAAGCTGAAATATCCCCTGCTTGTGTTTCAATGATTGGTAAAGCTGTGATTGAACCACCACCATTTTCTTCATTTAACCGACAAGCTCTTTCTAATAATCTTGAATGTAAATAGAATACATCTCCTGGATAAGCTTCACGTCCTGGTGGTCTTTTTAACAACAATGAAAGTGTTCGGTAGGCTACCGCATGTTTTGATAAATCATCATAAACAATTAAAACATCTTTTCCTTGTTCTAACCATTCTTCTCCAATGGCACATCCAGCATATGGAGCGATATATTGAACTGGTGCCAATTCACTAGCTGAAGCACAAACTACTGTAGTATATTCCATAGCGCCACCTTGGCGTAGTTTTTCAACTATTTGGGCAACAGTAGAATTTTTTTGACCAATAGCAACGTAAATACAATAAATATCTTGTCCTTTTTGATTTAAAATTGTATCAATAGCGATGGCTGTTTTTCCAGTTTGACGATCTCCGATAATCAACTCACGTTGACCACGACCAATTGGAATAATAGCATCAATAGATGTAATTCCAGTTTGTAAAGGCTGATCAACTGATTTTCTAGTCATAACCCCTTTGGCAACTCTTTCAATTGGACGAGTGCGATTAGTTTTTATTTCCCCATTACCATCGATTGGTTGTCCTAATGGGTTAACAACACGACCTAGTAAAGCATCACCAACTGGTACTTCCATGATACGATTAGTTCGTTTAACTTCATCGCCTTCTTTAATTTCACTATCAGAACCTAAAAGAACTGCTCCAACGCTATCTTCATCAAGGTTCATAACCATTCCATAAATATCATTAGGAAAAGCTAATAATTCACCAAGCATGGCATCGTCTAGTCCATGAATTACACAAACACCATCACCAACAGTCATGACAGTACCAACGTCTTTGCGTTCGATTACTTCATCAAAATGTTTGATTTGTTCTTTAATCAAAGCACTAATTTCATCTGGTTTAAGCTCCACTATTTTCACCTACTTTCTTAATAGTTCTTTCTTTAATAATGAAACTTTATTTTTTACAGAGCCATCATATACTCGATTTTTAATAACCACTTTTATCCCACCAACTAACGTTGGATCATTAACAACTGTTAATTTAATGGTTTTGCTTTCTTTTGTACCGATGGCAGCTTCGATTTTTTTGATTTGTTCGTTGTCTAATGTAAAACTTGTATATAAAGTTCCTTCTTCTATTCCTAAGTATTCATTACATAACGTTTTAAATTCTTGATTTATTTCTAATAAATGTTTTATTCGTCTTTTTTTAATTAAGAGTTTTAAAAAATTGACAATATATTTATCAACTTGATTTTTAAATGCTTGATCAATGATTTGATATTTAGTTTCATTAGAAATAGCCACTTCATTAAAAAATCTAATGAACTTAGGATCGTCTAAAAAGACTTGGTTAACTAAATTAATATCTTTTTGATAATCTAATACCGCTTGTTGATCAAGAGCTAACGAAAATAATGATTGAGCGTAACGTTTAGCTACTGTTTCCATTAGTTAACAACATCATCGACAAATTCATCAATCATAGCCCGATTAGTATCAGTGTCGATTTCCTTTTCCATAACTTTAGTAGCCACATCGATAGCCACATTGACAATTTCTTCTCTGATTTCGGCTTTTGCCGCTTCTTTTTGATACTCAATCTCACGATTTGCTTGTTCCATCTTAGCCTTAGCTACCTGATTAGCTTCATCGATAATATTTTGCTTAATTACATTAGCATCATCTTTGGCTTTATTAACAATTGTTTGATATTGAACAGCAGCATCTCGTGCTTGTTTTTCACTTTCTTCAACAAACTTTTTCGCTTCATCCTTCATAGTTGCGGCATCAGTCATGGTGCTTTCAATATATTCAGCTCTTTTAGCAAAATAATCTTGAACTGGCTTCCATAAAAACTTTTTAAATATTAATAGCATTACGCCTGTTGCCAATAACTGCACCACAAGTGTCGTAATATTCGGGAACAGTTTTCCAGCTATATCAATTCCCATTTTATTTCCTCCTTGTAATTATTAGTATACGAATAATAAGATCAAAGATACTAATAACCCATAGATTGCAACTGTTTCTGTTAAGGCAATCCCTAAAATCATTGTTGTACGAACTTTACCTTCTGCTTCAGGATTACGTCCAATAGCTTCAACTGCTTTTGCAGCTACAAGACCTTCTCCAATACCAGTAAATGCTCCAGCACATACAGCAATAGCTGCAGCAATTGCAATTAAACCTGTGTTATCCATAATTCTTCCTCCAAATATTTAAATATTTCTTAAAATAAATATATCTTTAACTAGTTAACCTCAATTGAAATCAAGATACTAGATAAAGTCACAAAAATCAGGGTCTGAACAAACCCAGCAAAAACATCAAAATACATATGTAAAATAGATGCAACAAATGGTCCTAAAAAGTTAAAATCGATAATATAGCTTGATAAGTAGCCAGTGAAACTATAGACCAAAGACATCAATATTGATCCCGCTAAAATATTACCAAACAACCTCATTGATAATGAAATCATTGGTGATATAGCACCTAATATATTGGTTGGCGGTATCAATAGATTTTTAACATACGCAAATAATCCATTGGTCCTCAATGCATTGTATTGAATCAACGTAATCGTCGTTAACCCCATTGCCAGAGTGATTGATAGACAAGAAGTTGGCGCTTCGAATCCCCATAAACCACTGATATTGCAAATGAATACGTAGATAAACAACATGCTAAAATAAGGATAATAGTTTTTAGCAAAACGAGGAGGGCCGGGCATAATTGAGCTCATATAGTTATAAATCATGTTAATTCCAGTCTCCACAACTAAAACTACTCCTTTAGGTTTTTCTAATGGATTAGCCTTTTTAAATTTGTTACCAATTAATATAAAAGCAATGCATAACGCTGTCATAATAATTAGTGAATAAATCAGTTCAACCTGAATCTCAATCATTGTTTCAACTCACCTCTTTTCGATAATAAATTTGTAAAGTAACTTTCATAATTAGGCATCCAATAAAGGTTCCAGCCAAATGAAAGAACTGGCTAAATATAATTGATAGATAAAATGCCACTGCAATCAAAACTAATTTTAAAACAAAGAACATTCCAACTAATATTGGACTTCCCTGTTTTAAAGAAATGATCGTATCTGTCATTTTAACTGTCATAAAAAATGTAATAATACTTACCAGATAACCTAATAGAAAACCTGTCATAAATGAAAAATCATTAAAGTATAATGAAATAAGTAAAAATACTAATTCACCTACAAAAAATACGATAACTGATTTTTTTAATATATTTTTTATATCCATATTACTCTGTTCCAAATAAGCGATCGCCAGCATCACCTAAGCCAGGTACAATATAACCCTTATCATTTAGCTTAGCATCTAATGCAGCTAACGTCAAATCAACATCAGGATGTTCTTTTTCAATTAAAGCTACACCCTCAGGAGCTCCAACTAAGCATACCAGTTTGATATCTTTAGCTCCTCTTTTTTTAAGGCAATCAATCGTAGCACTGGCACTACCACCAGTAGCCAACATGGGATCAACAACAATTACTGTAGCATCTGGTAAATCTTTAGGAAATTTGGCATAATATTCTTCTGGTTTTAAAGTTTCTTCGTTTCGTGACATTCCAATATGACCAACTTTAGCTGTTGGAATAATTTGTCTAAATCCATCAACCAGACCAATTCCCGCTCTTAAAATTGGAACAAGAACAACCGGCTTTTTTAATTGCTTTCCAACGATTGGGCATATTGGTGTTTCAATTTCAATGTCCTCTACTTCTAAATCTTTAGTTACTTCATAAACCATTAGCATTGCAATTTCATCGAGATTTTGCTTAAAAATATTTGATTTGGTATTTTTATCACGCATTATCGTCAATTTATGATTTATTAATGGATGATCAATAATTGTTGTTGCCATAAATTACCTCCCTAAATGTATTTAATATCTTGATACATTGTTACTTTATCAGTTAATGCCTTTACTCTTTTTAGGCACTCTTCTTTAATTTCGTCAGTTTCTTCGTTTTTTAAACGATAAGCAATAATTTTTCCAACTTCTTCAAAATCAGCTTCTTTAAACCCTTTTGTTGTCATTGCAGGAGTACCAACTCGAATTCCACTAGCTTTGAAAGGTTTTTCAGTATCAAATGGAATTGCATTTTTATTAGCAGTAATATTAATTTCATCTAATAATCGTTCGGCTTTTTTACCAGAAATTCCACAGCTGGCTTTTACATCAATTAAGATTAAATGATTATCAGTACCATCAGCAACTAATCTAAATCCTTCTTCTTTTAATGATTTTTCTAGTGCTTTAGCATTTTTAATAATTTGATGCGCATATTCTTTAAACTCTGGTTGCATTGCTTCATAGAAGCAGGCAGCTTTAGCAGCAATAATATGCATTAATGGTCCACCTTGCATTCCAGGGAAGACAGCACGATCAATTGCTGGTCCTAATTCCTTTTTACATAATATAGCGCCACCACGTGGTCCTCTTAATGTTTTATGAGTAGTCGTTGTAACGACATCAGCATATGGTACTGGTGATGGATGATATCCTGTTGCAACCAAACCTGCAATATGAGCCATATCAACCATAAATAAAGCCCCAACATCATGAGCACATTTTGCCATGAATTCAAAATCAATAATTCTTGAATAAGCACTGGCACCAGCGACAACTAATTTCGGTTTTATTTCTTCACATTTTTTCTTGAAATCTTCATAATCAATAGTTTCAGTATCCTTAGATACGCCATAACTATGAAATTCATAATTAATTCCTGAATAATTTAATGGATGTCCATGAGTTAAATGACCCCCATCATTTAAAGACATTCCTAAAACTTTATCACCATGATTTAATAATGCCATATATACGGCTGTATTAGCTTGAGCCCCACTATGAGGCTGAACATTGGCATATTCTGCATTGAAGATCTTACATAGTCTTTCACGAGCAATTGTTTCAACTTCATCAACATATTTACAACCACCATAGTATCTTTTTCCAGGATAACCTTCAGCATATTTATTAGTTAATACACTTCCAGCTAATTCCATAATTTCTGGTGAAACAAAGTTTTCTGAAGCAATCAATTCAATATTATTTCGTTGCCGGTTTAATTCTCTTTCAACACTAGCAAATACTTCTAAATCTTTCATGATTACTCCTCCTCATAGGCCATCATTTTTTCAATTCTTTGAACATGACGACCACCTTCAAACTCACTTTCTAACCATGCTTTTAAAATTTCTAAAGCTAATCCTTCGCCAATAACTCTTTGCCCCATTGCCAGCATATTAGAGTCATTATGTTGCCGAGTTGCTTTAGCGCTAAAAACATCGTGGCATAAGGCACATCTAATCCCTTTTACTTTATTCGCTGTAATACTTACACCAATTCCAGTACCGCAAACAACAACCCCCTTGTCACAAGTACCATCAGCTACTGCTTTAGCAGCTTTACCAGCATAATCTGGATAATCACAGCTTTCTTCAGTATATGTTCCAAAATCAGTAACTTCATAACCATGAGTTTCTAAATATTCCTTTAAAACATTTTTTAATCGTAACCCACCATGATCACAAGCCATTGCTATTTTCATTTCAATACCTCCATTATTTCTTCTTTAGTAATATCACCTAAGCGTAATATTTCAACTTTACCCTTACTTACATCCACAATTGTACTTGCCTTTTTACTAATACTTTCACCTTTAACAATAATAGGAATCTTACCTGAAAAAACCTTCATAACTGCCTGATCATCAACCAAACTTTCATTGCCAGAGATATTAGCACTTGTTACTAACATTGGTCCTGTTTTTTCCAGCAAAGATAATACAAATGGATCATCAGGAATTCTAATTCCAATGGTATCTAAAGATGCAGTAAAAAAATCATCGATAAAAGGCTTCTTTTTTAAAATGATAGTGATCATTCCGGGCATAAATGCCTGAATTATCTTTTTGGCTTCTTCATTTACATAAGCATATTGTTCAATTGCTTCGGGTTTACTAATCATCATTGATATTGCTTTACCACGATCACGATGTTTAACCTGATACAATGCCTCTAATGCTTGATGTGAGCCAAATTTTACCCCTAAACCAAAAACAGTTTCAGTAGGAAAAGCTACAACTTCATTAGCAGTCACTAACTTAGCGACCGTATCAAGAGCATCTTTTTCAACTAAAACTGTATTCATAGAATCACCTCATTTGCACTATATTATACAATAAAAGATATAAAATTTGTAGCATTTTGGTGACTTTTTAATGCCATATCTGTTTTTATAACTTATAAAATATCTTTTTAATCATTTATGATATTTCAATGTTATATAAATAATTATTTTAATAAATATTTTTCTTTAAAATTCATTTCCTATATTTCCCATTTACACTTTTTCATATCAACATTGCCATTGCTTTTAAAAATTACTCCCTCATTTTCTAACAGTACTCGCTGATTGGTCCAGCCAGGAACTAATCTTCCAACGCTATTTACAACTCGATGACATGGATAATCACCATACAAAGATGAATGTTTTAATACCTTACCAACTAATCGAGCATTTTGAGGATGGTTTGCCAAAATAGCAATTTGTTTATAACTGGCAACTTTTCCTTTAGGAATCTCGGAAACTATTCCTAATATTTGATAAATTAAATCTTTGTCCATAAGCTTTATTGGTTATTATCTAAAAATAGTTCTTCATACTGTGACGTTATATAATCCCAAGTATAAAATTCTTTTATAACTTGCTTTGCTTCGTTACCTAATTTATCTATATATTTTTCTGAAAAATCATCGACTGTATTAATAATTTCAGCTAAATTCATCGACTGTTTTCCCCAATAAATTGCAGCTTCCCTACCAACTTCAATATTAAAATCAACATTCAATAATAAATTAATGTTAGTTGTAGCCAATGCCTCTAGTAATGATGGGTTAGTTCCACCAACTGAATGACCATGAATATAAGCATAAGCATTTATTCTAATTGCAGTTAATAAGTCCTGATCATATACAGTACCTACAAACTCTATTCTACTATCTTTTTCAAAATCAGTATTTTTCTTTAAATTATCATAATACTTATTATTTTCTACATTAGTAATCAATACTAATTTTTTTTGGGTTTTTGATTTCATAAATTCCTTAATTATAGTTTCAAAATTATTTTCAGGAACAAAACGCCCAACAACTAAATAATACTGTTTTTTTTCTAAATTAAACTTTTTATACCAATTCAAAAGTGATTCCTCATCATTTACATTATAAGAATCGGTAACATTAGCACCATAAGCAATAAAAGTTGTTTTTGGATTATACTTTTTATACTGATTATTAATATATTTTTCAATATTGACTGAATCACAAATAATCAAATCACTATTCTTTACCATCAAACGTTCAGAAAACTTCCAATATTTTTTGATAAAATAATTCCACTTCGCTCTTTTCCATTCATGTCCATCAGGATTAATAAAAACTTGACAATCCAACTCATGTAATTTCTTTACATGATATTTCATAAAAGGGCCAATTCGACAGGCCAATATATAAACAATACCATTATCTATATTATTATCTTTAATATATTGTATGACATTTTGTAACGCTAAAACATCATAAATTATAGCTTTTGCTGGCCCAATATTAGGAACTTTAATATTAAAGCATCTCGCACCATTATACTCAAATTCACTACTTTCGTTACTTTGACAGGCAACATGATATTTAATAGATTCATTTTTTCTATTTTCTGTTAATTTATCAACAAATGTTTCAAACCCACCATATTTTGCTGGAATTCCTTTAGAACCAATAATAAATATATTTTTCATTTTTTCAATCAATTACTGATTTTCCTCTCTTTCTATATGACTTAAAAATAAAAAGACCGTTTATAGACCCCGATCTTTTTACTTATTCTTATCCACTAAAATATCTTATATTTATTCAGATACAGGATATTCTATAATAAATCCTCTGAAAATTCCATTTCTATTTTCATTACAACAATCAAAAGTATATGTATATCCTAAAGAATCAGAATAATCCAATCTACCATCTGTAGCATGTTCTGGATCGCCTAACTCATCGTAGAAATCATATAAGTCAACTTTTCCGTCCATTTTAAATGTATAATTTGCAGTCACCACTTGAATAGAGTTAAAGGCTTTTTCGTATTCAAACTCAGAAAGTGGATCATATTTAACCTCAATTTGCGTTACCTTTGCTTGGGCAACTGGGATAGCTTTATCACTACTGTTTTCATATCGAACAGGGAAACGTTGTACCTCTCCAGCTTCTGTTTCAACATTTAAATAAGCTACCATTGATGATATACCATTAGCATTAATTTCTTCATCAAAAACTGAATTTCCAGTATCATTTAATGTTACTGTTCCTAACTGACTTAAATAATTTGCATATTCTCCAACAGTTTCAGGGATACTAAAATTAAATCCTTCTATCGTAAAATAACTTATTAATCCGCTTGATTCTTGAAAATCTGAGACATCTTTGATTGTAACTTCATCATTTGCTGAATCATTACTATTGTTATCACTACCATCACTACTGTTATCATTATTACAAGCCGTCAGACCAAACACCAATAATAACGACAAAAATAGTGATAAAACTTTTTTAATCATATTATTTCCTCCAAAAATATTATAGGTCATCTTTATAATACTCATAAATGTACAGCTCGTCAATAATAATTAGTTTCTTAACATCTTTATCCTGAAAAAAAACATAATTAATTTCACATTAATTTCATTTTAATTAAATAATAACTATTTTTAGGATATAGTATCAATGCAACTATTTTATATAAAATATTTTTTCCTTCATATATTTCTCTCATTTTCATTCTTCGATAATAATTTTTTCGTTCTCTACTATTAATAATATCTTGATTATATAAGTAATCAATAACTTCATAAGATGATTTTTTCATCTTATTAAAATCAGTTGATACATTATTACCGTGATATCTATGAACATAAACAATATTATTATTATAAGCAATTTTTACACCATTTTTTATTAGTAATATCCACAAAAATAAATCATCCGAACCATTATTCTTGATTATATAGTCTATCCATTGATTAGGAATTGCACTTTTCTTAATCATACATTGTCCTGGTGAAACTATCATACATCCAACATTAAAATAATAATTCAAATCAGAGCACAACTCCTGATGTTTAACGCTATGATATATTTTACCATAATTCAGTGGGTTATAATCAAAGCCATTAGCTACTACTAAATCACTATCTTTTATTTCTTGATATTGAGTACTTAAAGCCTCTATTGCTAATTCATCATCTTGATCTAGCATAATAATATATTCTCCTAAAGAATTTTTTATTCCTTGAACTCTCGAATAATGAATTCCTCTGTTAGTTTCATTATTAATCACTTTGATATCTAGATTCGGGAAATCATGATATATAACGTCACAGTCAGGACTATCATTTACTATAATTATTTCTACTTTTAAAGTTTTAGTATGCTCAACACAACCATTTAACTTTCTAAGATTATTGGTTATATAATTATTCCCATAATAAAAAGGAATAATTATTGATATATCAAAATAATTTTTCATTTATATTTCCTCTTGCTAACTTTTGATTATTTCCATCTGTCTATCTTTTTATATACCAATTTAAGAACAGGACGACAATAAAAATATAAGTATAAAGCATATTTGTTCTTTTTTCGAATATTTTTATCTTTTAAAACTTTTTTCCCATATAATTTTAAAATATTTTTTGCTTTATCAACTGCATCTTTATATTCGGTATTATCAGGAGCATTTAAATATACTCGTAATGCACCTGTTACATTATATGACATTGCCGCTTTCTTTAAATTATCACTTTTATCTGATGAAAATGATGTTATTTTATCACAAATATTTAAAATTATATTATCTTTTTTTGAGTAATTATTAGTAGTTATACTATTTTCATGATGAACATATCCATATACTGGAGTTTCGTTGTATACAATTTTTTTACATTGATAGAACACTTCATGCATGATATCAATGTCTTCAAATATTATTCCTTCCGTAAACCTTATATTATCAAATAATCGTCTTTTATATAACTTCCCCCATGCACTTGGAAGAAAATTACTTTGATACCATAAAGAGCAAATTGCTTCCTCAGCAGAAAAACAATATGTTTTATCATAAAAAGAATCAAAAATACAATCATTTTCACTAAATATATGTTTTGTACCACATATCGATAAATCAGCATCATTATTTTTTAATACGTTATACAGTATCTCACATATTTTATTACTAACAACATCATCACTATCAACAAACATCAAATACTCACCAGTTGCCCTGTCAATTCCTATATTTCTAGCTGCTGATAGTCCCCTGTTTTCTTGATGAATTACTATTATACGGTTATCCTTATCAGCCCATTGATTACATTTTAAACCGCTAGCATCTTTAGATCCATCGTTAACTAAAATAATTTCTAAATCCTTAAATGTTTGATTTACAATACTATTCAAACAGGTATCTAAATACTTCTCTACATTATAGACCGGTATAACAATACTTATCATTATATTTGACCACATTTTTTCAATTATTAAATATTTTTATATGTGGTATTCTCCTTTCTAAAATATATTTAACTATATCTATCTTTTTTACGTACAATACTTATGATATCACCTAAACATGTTTTAAAGGTGCCAAATTTGCTATATCCTCTTTTTATATATAATAGCAATAAACTCATCATTTTTTTACTTTTTATCATATTAATTCTATTACTTAAATAGTCTTTATTTTCTAAACACATCTTCAAATCTTTATCAGACAAATTGAATTGTAAAATAAAATTTGTTTTTTCTAATTCAGCATTCAAATAATCTAATCTGTTTTCTGTCCGTTTGGTTTTCTCTTCAATAAAAGTATCTTCTAAGTAATCTAGTCCTATAGTATTTTCATTATGTATTCGATAACTAATTAATTTTTCATTAAAAAAATAACATCCATGCTTACTAGCAGCTATTAAATTCAAAGCCCAATCATGAGGTATCTTATCATCAAAATGTTTTAAATATTCATCTATAATGACTTTTTTTATAGCCATGGTGCAGCCTTGAGAAAAATTACACCTTAATAAATATTTTAAATCTATTTCTGTTAACTTAGAATTAATAGGAAAATTAATTAAATTATTGTTTCCTTTTCCATTTTGAACTTTTATGTCAAATGCCTTTCCATCTTTGTCAATGAAATTAAAACTAGAAGCCAAAGAATAAATACAAGACTCATTGGATAATACATCTACCATTTTAGAAACTTTATCACAACTCCATATATCATCTTGATCACATAAAAATACTATCTCACCATTTGCTAGTGTTAGACCCTTTCTAAAATTTTCAATATACCCTAAATTACTATCGTTACGTATTAATTTCCAATAATTTAGTTGATATTCTTTTATATAATCTTTAATGAGAATAAAAGAGTTATCTTTTGAACAATCGTCAATGATTATTACTTCATCTATTTGTTTTTTTTGATTTCTAATTGAATCTAACTGCTCTATAATATATTTCTCACCATTATATACTGCCATGACTAATGATATTTCTATTGTCATTATTATTCTCCTTCATTAAGAATCTTTTTCTTATAAAAATTAGATGATTTTTGTAACTCTTGATCAAAGATTTCTAAACCTATTTCTTCAATAATCGTCTCTTTGTCAGAAAACAGATTAGTTCCTAATCCTAATCTATCACCGTCAATATTAGCTCCCATCGCTGCTAATATCGTTGGATACATATCCATAGCACTAAAATTTCTTTGTGTAGTTTGAACTGGTTCAACTGCACTATTAATAATACAGTTGTATGGAGTTCTTATATAATCACTATCTATATTACTAAAAAACTTTTCAGCCATACTTTTATGATCACCAGTAATTACAATTGTAGTATTTTCATACCATGATTGTTGCTTGCACCAATTTATAAAGTTTCCAACTTGACGTGATTGACATTCAATTACATTAGCATATTGATTTTCATGATTATTTTGGCACAAATCACATAAATATCCATCAGGTGTATGAGTATCGATAGTTACCATAGATATATTAAATGGTTGATCACCAGCTGCCAAATTAGTAATATCCTTTTTAGCAATTTCAAATAGCTTAGAATCTTCAATTCCCCAGAAAACAAAATAATC
Source organism: uncultured Thomasclavelia sp. (assembly GCF_944324745.1). Classification (GTDB taxonomy): domain Bacteria; phylum Bacillota_I; class Bacilli_A; order Erysipelotrichales; family Coprobacillaceae; genus Thomasclavelia. The sequence goes on from NZ_CALUXO010000067.1 coordinate 15,707, forward strand.
TGATGGTATTTCTCCACTAGCTACAAAACTATTATAATCACGAATAATATAATTACCATGTTGCTTATAAAAATTTGAAGTACCCCCAAAGTCAGCATCAGAGCCACAAAGAAATTCATTTACATAACCGTTATCTTCTAATACTTCTCCTAAAGAATATCCCCCTGGTAAATAAGGGGTAGTTTCATCATACTTATCACTAGTTATTGATAGTGATAATGGAATTCCCATATCTTGAGATACATGAGAGGCAATAGTCCATTGGGTTCCATCAATAGTCTGCCAACCACCTAAATTATTATCATGAGAAAAATTGATATTTTCATTAGCTAACTCTGTTAATTCTGGAATATAGTTTTCTTGTTCAGCGCCACCGCTTAGAATATCTGCGTAAGTATTTTCAATTGACTCTAAGTAGATATGAATTAAATTTCTTTTTTCTCCATCAAAAGTAATATCAACGCTACTAGGATCAACATAATATCTTTCGTAGATATCAGTACTTTGTATGGAATTACTAATATACCCATAAATATTATAATTATACACCGTAAAAATCAAAGAACCAACCAAACAACAGATTCCCCATTTGATAAAATGTTTTTTTAGATAGTCACTTAAATTACTATTATTTCTTTTTAATATTTTTTGTATCTTATAGAATAATAAATTAAAGATTACTACAACTATCAGACTAATAGGAACAGCAAAAAGAAACCAATCTAAATATACTCCAGTATCTGTTCCTTCCATTGGCACTTTTAAATGATATACTATTTGATTCAATGTTTTTACAGAAAAGGTACGATTACCCCAAATAATCGATGCAACAATTAAAACACTAATAAATACCAGCATTGTTCCAATAATATACTTTTTTTCTATCTTTCTTATTTTCTTTATCATTTTTAGTCCTCTTAATTTAAATTCCATATTATTCTATCATATATTAAGCAATTATGAAACATAAGAAAAGTGTGAAATAATCACTATTATTTTACTATATTCTATTTTATTATTTTTCAAATAAAATCAAAACACATTAAATCACTAAAAATTTTTCTTTCCTTCTTCGCTTCATTTTCTTAATGTTTTCTTAATATTTATTAAGAAAACATTAAGAAAACATTAATTTTTTTTATCAAAATATGTTACAATAACTTAACAATAAAAATAACAATACACTAAAAGGAGCCAAAAATGAAAAAGATATCATCTAAAGAAATTCAAACACTGGAACTTGATATTCTAAAAAAATTTAAAAATTATGCCAAACAACATAATATTTCTTTTTTTCTGTGTGGTGGTACTTTATTAGGTGCTATTCGTCACAAAGGTTTTATACCATGGGACGATGATATTGATATCTGCGTTCCTAGAGACTCTTACGATAAACTTATAGAACTTGCAAAAGAAAACCGATTTATTGATGGCACAAATTATAAATTTTGTCTACCATTAGATGAAAATTACATATATCCATATATTAAAATTATTAATACTAATACAATAGTATATGAAAAAGATATAAAAAAAGAATACTGCTTAGGAGTTTGGATTGATGTTTTTCCTTTAGATAAATTTCCAAAAAAACAAGATGATATAAAAAAAGTAATCAGAAAGCATTCAAAATATAAATTTTATAATAAAATGTGTGTTGCCGGAAACCTTTCAACACCATCAAAAAAAATGGTTGCCTGTTTTGCAAAAATTTACTATACAATTTTTTGCATTGGAAAAGATAATAAATATTGGATTTCTAAAATATTAGATCTGGTAAAGTCATATGATTCTAATTACGTTGGCAATTTAGTATGGCCAAATCAATATCGTGAGATATTTAATGGTTCCGTATATTCAAAAACACTAGAATCTCAATTTGAAGATGACTATTTCCCTATACCATCAGGTTATGAGGAATATTTAACTAGTATGTATGGCGATTACATGACACTTCCAAAAGAATCGGAACGTGTTTTTCATGATTTTGAAGCGTATATAATTGATGATGAATAAAAAAGAGTGTATGCAACATCAGTTGTATTCACTCTTTTCATTTTAATATTCAATTTCTTTTAAATATCTTCCCAAAGCATCTTGCCATGTTGGTAATCGTTTAAAACCATTTTTATCCAACATTTCTTTAGACATTCTACTATTATTTGGTCGTTTAGCTTTAGCTGGAAATGCATTAGAATCTACTGGTGTTACTTTTACATCATCCATACCTGCTTGTTTAAAGATTTCACAAGCAAATTCATACCATGAGCATAACCCTTCATTCGTTGCATGATAAATTCCATATTTATCAGTTTGAATCATATCAACAACTAATTTAGATAAATCATATGTATAAGTTGGTGATCCAATCTGATCATTTACTACACTCACTGCTCCTCTTTCTTTTCCTAGACGAAGCATAGTCTTGATAAAGTTACTTCCATTAACACCAAATACCCAAGCAATTCTTACAATGAAAAATTTATCTAAAGCTTCAACTGCTAATTCGCCTTCGTACTTAGTTTGTCCATAAACATTTAATGGATGTCTTTCATCATATTCTTGCCATGGTTTATCACCTTGACCATCAAATACATAATCAGTAGAAAAATACATCATTGGAATATCTAATTCTTTACATACTTTAGCAATATTTTTAGTTCCGTCTACATTTACTTTAGTACATGCTTCAACTTCATCTTCAGCTTTATCCACTGCTGTCCAAGCAGCACAGTGAATTACGGCATCATAATTACCTGCTTTAATTACTTCGTCTACTTTTTTGGCATCAGTAATGTCCATTTCTTCGACATCGACACCGACTGCTTCAATATTTCTTTTTTTGCATTCATTGACAATGTCATGACCTAATTGTCCTTTTACTCCTGTAACTAATAATTTCATACTTACCTCCTTTATTAGATATTATATATCATCTAAAACAAATGCTTTTTTCAAGCTTAAATTAGGATTATAAAATTTATCATTATATAGTAAATCTCCCCACTTATCTTTCATATAATCATGCTCAGAAACAAACCGTTTATATTTTTCACCCTTTGTGTCCAAACCTCGTGATTTAGATTCATAATGATAAAGCTCAACTTGATTTAAACAAACATTATAATACCCAGCCTTCAATAATTTTAAATTAAAATCAATATCATTAAAAGCTACTTTCAAAGTTTCTTCTAATCCTCCAACTTGTATAAACTTCTGTTTTGAAACCATCAGACAAGCTGCAGTTACAGCGCTATAATTAAACGGAACAGATAATCTACCATAAAAACCAGGATCATCACGACTGCAACCAATAAATGTATGCTGAGCAATTCCGCCTATGCCTAATATAACCCCTGCATGTTGAACAGTATTATCAGGATATAAAAGTTTAGCACCCACTGCACCGATGTGAGGCTGCATTGCATATCCTACCATTATCTCTAACCAATTAGGAGTAATTATTTCTGTATCATTATTCAACAATAATATATATTCGCCGCTAGCATCTTTAACACCTTGGTTATTTATCTTTGAATAATTAAATTCATAATTAGCATCGATAACTCTAAAATTGGAGTATTTTTCTTTATATTTATCAAACAAATCAAATGTTGCTTTTTTGGAACTATTATTATTCATAACAATTACTTCATAATTTTTGTATGTTGTTTTTTCAAACAATGATTTTAAACATTGCTCTGTTATATCAGCATTATCTTTCGTTGGAATAATAATTGAAATTTTTGGTTCTTGTTCATATTTATAATTAACACAATAATAAGGTACTTTTGGATGAACAGTTACTTCTGCATCAATTCCTCTTCTAGTCATTGCATCTTCTACTGCTTGTCGTCCACGTTCAACCGCATAACCTTTGTTATCAATTTCAGCAGCTGTAGACCCTTCTATCATTCTCCAATGATAAAGTATCTTAGGGATATGATATATTTTGTCGATAGTAGTATTTTCGAAGAAACGTAAAAATAAATCATAATCTTGCGCCCCTTCTAAACCAACTCTGAAACCTCCAATTTTATCAACAATAGACTTTCTCATTATTTCAAAGTGACAAATATAATTACTTCCTAAAATTGTATCAGGTGCAAAATCAGATTTAAAATGGGGATCTCTTCTTTTACCATTCATATCCATCTTATCTTCATCTGTATAAATAAAATCTAGTTCAGGATTTTCATTTAATACTTTTACACATTCATACAGTGCATTTTTAGCAAGTAAATCATCATTATCCATCAACCCAATAAAATCACCTGATGCTATAGCTAGTGCATCATTAGTTGCTTTTGAAATATGTCCATTCTGTTTTCGATGAAATACCTTGATTCGGTTATCTTTAGCCTCATATTCATTTAAAGTATCTATCGTTTCTTGCAATGTAGAGCAATCGTTAGAAATACAAATCTCAAAATTTTGATAAGACTGATTTAAAATCGAATCTAAGCATTCAGATAAATATTTTCCTGCAACATTATAAACAGGTATACAGATAGAAATAAGTGGTCTATAATTAAAATTCAGTTTTGGTTCATCTTCTTTCTCATTATATTCTAACCACTTTAAATAATTATTTTGATCAAAAAAGTTAATAAATCCAATTCCTTCAACTAGCATTCGTTTATTATCTTTCATTCGCTGAATACTTTGTCTAAATGCCGTTGGTTTTAGGATAAAACATCTGTTTTTAATATCGTATTTTAACTCTTTTGCTACAGCTATAAAAATGAATTTTAAATCTCTTAATCTGTATAGAGTATCACCCTTAATTCTTTTTAAAATAACTCTAATTTTTGATTTAATTCTTTTTACTCTAGTATTTTTTCTTATGCATACTAATTCTTTTTTTTCATCATGTACTAAATATACTTCAATTATGCTATCAGTATTATTTAATTTCAAAAATAATTCATAGTTATCTGACGCTAAATCTGGTTTGAAACTAGCATCTTTTAATTTCCCATCAACGTACACTTCAAAATTGTATTTTTTCAAATCACAATTTCCATACATATTAAAAGTTGGGTTAATTATTCCATGAACATGCGCATCACGAATATTTAAATAATCTAAGTTTTCAATTTTTACCATAACTTTATAATCATCCTAACTAAATTTCTTCAGCAAATCCCTTTTCTAGTTTTCTAAATATATATAATCCCAAGCCAAAACATATAATAGCAATTATAACTACATATGTTATTCTTCCTATTGGTGGAAAAACATGATACATAAAAGCATCACGATAAGCATCTATTATATGAGTAAATGGGTTAATATATAGTACCCATCTAATGGCTTTTGGAAATAATTCAGCAGTATATAATATTGGCGTTGCATAAAACAACATATTAATAAAAAACTGGATAATATACTCTGTATCTTGAACATAAACATTGATAGCACTAAGTCCTAATACCAGACCGGTAGTAATCATAAATTGTATTATTGCAATAAAAGGAACTAGCAAAATATGCCAACTTATTCCTAGACCTCCAAAAACACAAAATAAAATTATAATAATACATGCTATAAAGAAATTTACTAGCCCACTCAATGATGCTGAAATAGGTAAAATTTCTCTTGGAAAATAAACTTTTTTTATTATTCCGGCATTATTTTTTATACTTCCCATTCCTAAACTCATGACTGTAGTGAAAAAATTCCAAGGTATTACACCACAAATTAAATATTGTAGGTAATGATCTGTTTCAATTCTCATAATATATGGAAAAACAATGGCATAAACAGCTACCATCAATAATGGGTTTAAAAACGACCATAATACTCCTAAAAAAGAACCTTTATATTTACCCCTGATATCTTTTTTTACATTAGTTTTTAGCAATTCTCGATATTCATACAAATTTTTAAATAGTTTCATTTTTTACTCCTATATAATATTTACTTTTAATGATTTTTCAGCAATCATTTGATTCTTATCATCTAACAATTGTACAACAATTTCATGTTCACCTAAAGTGACATTATCTAAACTAACAAAATAATCAAAACCACACTCATCATCATTAGTTGCATATCCACCATATTTTTCCTGATATGCCATTAATACATCACTTCGGTTAACTTTACGCATTTTTGTAATAATCTCATCACTAAATTTTACAACTAATGTATCATTTTCGCAATCACTTAAACTCCAACCAGAGATTGTAAATTCTCCCATTTCTTTTTTTATTTCAGCAAAAGATTGAGGAATATCAACTATTGTAATTCCATGATAATTATCTATTTTATCTTTATATTTTTTCTTAGCCTCTTCTTTATTGTCAATCTTTACTTGCTTTAAATACTCATCAATTACATAAACAGGATCCCCATCTAAGCGTAATTCACCCTTATAAATCCAAATTGCACGAGTACACAAATCTCTAACAGTATCTAGACTATGGGAAACAATTACAATTGTTTTTTCACTATCTCTTAATTCTTTTAATTTATCAAAACATTTATCTTGAAAATGCTGATCACCAACAGCTAAGATTTCATCTATCAATAATATTTCAGCATCAACATTTATAGCAATTGAAAAAGCTAAACGCATATACATTCCTGACGAATAGGTTCTAATTGGATTATCTATAAATTCTCCTAATTCAGAAAATTCTATAATATCATCAACTCTTTTTTCAATTTCTGCTCGAGTTAATCCAAAAACCGCAGCATTAAAATAAATATTTTCTCTTCCTGTAAAATCCGGATGAAATCCAGCACCTAATTCTAATAATGACGTTAATTTTCCATTCGTTTGGATTGTTCCTTCGTTTGGATAAATAATTTTAGTCATTAATTTTAATAGCGTTGATTTACCACTTCCGTTAGTACCTATTAAACAAACTGTTTCTCCCTTTTTTATATCAATATTAATATCTTTTAAAACAGTATGTACTTCATGATTGCTTTTACCAATTGATAAAAGTCTTTCTTTTAAAGTATGAGGTTTATCATATTCTACTTTAAAGTGTTTTGTCATATTTCTTATCTCAATTGCATTATTTGCATCCATAAAAAACCTCCATTTTTATACGTAGGTATTATATCATAGATATTAGCAAAATCAAATTTAATCGGTTTTTTCAATATATATTCAAATGTAATTATAAATATATTGATTCTTATATAAGAACTTTAGTAATTAAATCAAAAATTGTTATTACTGATAGCCAAGGAATAACTATTAATAATAATTCATTTATAAAAGAGTTTAGATAAATTCTACTATTTTGTAACGGTATTAATAATAAGAAAATAATTGGTATAAAATATCTCCCTTGAACTCCTTGAATTGTTGGATAACCAGCTGGTGTATATATAAGAGCCATACCTAACAATATCAACACCATAGTTATTAAAGAAATTCCTAATAACAATAACTTATGTCGATACGTAAAAACTTCTTCATTTGATTTTTCGCTAAACGGTGTAATACACAATATACCTAACCAAGTATAGATTATTGGCATTGCAATCGATATATCGAGCCATCCTAATAAAGAACCCACTGCAGTTTCAATATAACCTACTCCTTTTTCAATAAATGTATTGAATATTAATCGGATTGAATCAATTGGATTAAACAAAATATCTTCTACTGTATAAGAAGGTAATCCTGCCCATGAAACTATTCCACCAGATACGGATTCAACATCACTGACTTGATTTGAATCTGTTATTAATTGTAAATTAATTAAAAAGACTATTACTACTAAAACAAAAATTATTAATATTTTTACTCTTAATGCTGTCCGTTCATTTCCAGGATTAAAATACTTTGCTAAAATCGGAATTGCTAAAATTAATGCATAGGTTGAACTTTTATTTGTTAATAAAAGTATTCCACAAATAGCATAAAACAGTACGTCTTTAAAAGTAATCTTCTCCGCTAAATAAACAAAATACATGCCATATGCAATGCATGCAAATGATGACGAATTAATTACAGCATCATAAGACAATGAAAACATTTGATGAGAAGTCATAGGCAATAACATAATTGCAAATAACAATAATTTACCAAATGGTATTTTTTTTATGGCAAAATAACTGATAATTGTATAGAAAATAAAATTGAAAATTCTACCTAAATAAAATGTTGTAATTGCCCCAAATGATAATAATCTAGCAATAAGTGTTGCTATCACTGAAGGAAAATAACAAAATATCTGATCCAATCCTATGGAATCATTATCTATAGTCACATAATTGTTTTGATTACTTATAGAAATCAAATTAGTATATATATAATTATAGTATTCTGGATTTACCGATTGAACTTGTTGACTATATAATTCATACTCACATTCTCGCATAGTAATGTGTCCGTCCTGTTCCAGACCAGTTATTTGGCTAGATAATGATAAAATATTTCTCATATGCGTCCATTCATCAGGTATAATACCTGGTGGAATCAATAAAGTATAAACTATTCCCAAAGGAACCACACACATTAAAAATAGTTTTTCATATTTTACCTCGTTTTCTATCACATAATTTATTATTTTGAGAAGCATTATAAATAATAACGCAACAACAATTATATATACTATTGTATATGACATAGGCTTATCTACTAAAATATTTTTAGTATTTATAATCATATAAATATATATAATAATCGCTACAATAAATATGTATACTTTCTTTTCTTTAAAAAAATTATTTTCTTTATTTTTTGCGATATGCTTCATTTGTTCACCTCAATCTTATTAAGCTTTACTTAAGGAATATAATATATTTAAAACTTATATAGTTCAACTTTTTACGTTTATTTTATCAGATAATTAAACATTTTTATCGTTTAAGATAGCTTTAATCAAACTAATTGTCATCGCCTTAATATTTTTGTAATAAATCTAATATATTTTTTGTATAAGCATTCATCTTCAATTATATTTTTTTATTAAAAAATACGATTCTTTTAACAAACATGATTATCATTATGCTCATCAATTTGAATCGTATTACCAAAAAATTCTGTATTAATATTTTATTTTGTATTTCTTACTTCAATTTATTTTCTTTTTTTAATATTGCAATTTCTTGAATTAAATCCTTTTGTTTTTCTTCGAGTGCTGAAACTTTACTAAATAACATATAAACTAAAATAATCAGCATAAAAATCATAAACGCAAAAACAATATTTGCAGGAGAAATTACACCCAATAAACTTGCACCAAAATAGGCAATTTGAGGAAAAATGCTGACAATAATCAATGCTAATGAACATACAATCCAGCCCAAAGCATAATCAGATCTTAATTTTCCCTTCTTAACATTTCTAATTAATACGATGAAGAGTACTATTGACATTAATATTAATGTAAGCTGTAAAGTTATACTCATAAACTCTCCTCCTTTTAGTTAAAAAATATAATTGTTACTAATACTTTAAGCATATATTTAATTGAATTGCCCAAACCTGCATAGATACTAGTACCAGCCAATCGATCTTCCATTTTAACCTGAACTTCTTTAGCTTTAAAACCTTTTTTTATTTGAAAAGCTAATGTATCAGGCTCTGGTTTTCTATTAATTTCAAATGCATAATCTTTAATTAATTTCTTATTAATAATTCTCATACCGCTTGTTGGATCATTTATAGTAGCACCGGTAGTTAATTTAATCATCGCAGTAATAATACGGCTACCCAACATTCTCAAACTAAATTGTTTTTTTTCATCCACAAATCTAGAACCTATTACAATATCATATCCTTTTTCAATTTCTGCAACCAAGGCAGGTATGTATTCAGGTAAATGTTGCCCATCTCCATCAAATTGTATTGCTGCATCATAATCATTATAATAGGCATATTTATAACCAGTCTGTACCGCTCCAGTTAATCCTAAATTAACTGGCAAATCAATATGATTAATATTATTTTCATCTAATATTTTCCCAGTACTATCTTTTGAGCAATCATTAATTACTACATAATCACATCCTGTATTTGATAATTCAAGATTTTTTACTACTCTCAATATACTCTCTTCTTCATTATATGCAGGTATAATAACTAATACTTTCATTAAATCACCTCTCAAACATTTGAATTATAGCATAATAATTGAAATAATAATATATCATTTTAGTACAATGTCTTTAATAAATAATATTGGTTATCTCCAAAGTGAGTTAGAACAACTTCAAATCCAAATGTTTCTAATTCATCCCTTTGATTCTCTTCAGTTACTAAAATATATTCAATTTGATGCTCTTTTAAAATATGATCTATACTAGTATAAGGAGTTTCATTTGAAAAGAATTTATTCATCTCATCTATTTCTTCAGGAGTTGTATTATTACAACCATTATGGCTGCACAATTCAACTCTATTAGATGTTATTACAAATCCAGCACTAGGTATTGTAATACCGTTATAAGTAACTTCATTTGGTAAAACGAGTGAATAATTACCATACTCTAAAGAATCAAAATAATTTCCAACATCAACCATAATTTGTGGCATCATCTCATCATTTCGTATCAACGGTTCAAAAGAATATCCTAATTTCGTCATTCCTGAACCTAAAAAATCTTGCTCATATATATACTCTTTATTCATATATATATATCCTAAAACACCAAAAATCATTGTAAATGAAACAAGCGGAATAACTATACTATATTTACGAATTTTTTCCAATATAACTATTATTGCAATACCTATAAAAGATACAATCATTAATTGAATCGAAGTAATAAACCTTAACGCAACAAAGAAATAATTAAATGTTGATAAAATCATCAATTCGACAAATTTGTTTGAATATATTATCAAAAAAGGTATACTAACTAGTAATACTGTTGACTTTTGATAATAATTTTTACTTATAAAATATAATCCAGTCATAAAAAACGGTGCATAGTAAACAAAGGTATCAGAGCCAAAGTAATAAGCATAATAATTATAATACTCTGTTATATTATTATTATAATTTTCTGTATTTATTATAGATAAATTGTCTAGTTTCTTTGAAATTATTAATAATATCATCATTATTGCAATGACTAAAATTGCAATAAACATTTTCTTATTATTTAATTGATAATATAATTTGAAACAATAGAAAGCTTTAATCAAAATGAACGCAAAAGTAAGCAATACTGCGTATGTTGTAAAAATTGTTGAAAATGACATCATTGTTAAATAGATCATTCCCATAAAAACAACTTTTTTAATAGTGAGTTTTTTTACCAACTCAATTCCAAAAATGACCAACATAGGAATTGCCATAACCCTAACAACCGAACTGCCATAAAATATAGCAGTTTGAAACTGCCATCCATCATACATTCTTACAGTAAATTCTGCATGATCCGAATTCATTAGAAAGCCACTAGATATCAATAAAATTGTAAAAGGAATTAAAATATATTGTGAGTTCTTCTTTTTGACAAATAATTCACCCACAGCTTTATAACATAAAAATGTTAATATGTAGTTATGTATTGTCATTGCAACTCTACAGAAAAAAGGAATGCTTATATTAAATACAGTAGCAAAAAATCCATAACTAATTTCAAAAGTATTAAGTACTCTAGTTATTCCCCCATCAATAACATCACTTAAATTACCATTATAATAATTCTCAGATAATAGCGCATTTGACCCAACCTGATTTACTATTTTTCCTATATAATAAGAATCATCATAATTCATTCTATAATATGACAATAAATTACAAATAGATAATATGGTAAATGCTATTACTAACAAATATAAAAACCAATAATTTTTTAAATTGTTCTTTAAAAACTTTAGTGGTTCTTTTTTTAGTTTGGATAAATTTTCCTTAATTTCATTCTTTTTTATAGACAAGGATAACAATATTAATCCCAATAAAACAATTAAAAAAATAAATTTAAACGTGCTCCAACTAGTATGTAAAAGCTGACAAGGGACACCAATAACAAATCCTAAGAAAAATACCAAAATAAAACCACTTATAACTTTTTTTTCATTACCTACATTATTGTAGCCAAAAAACTCTAATACTACATTTCCCACTAAACCATATATTAAAAAAATTATAATTAAATAAATAAAACTAAACACCCAATTCATTTTACTATCCTCTCAGCTTATCACTTTTTATTTTTTCAAAAACAACCAATATACTAAATATTATAACCATTATTCCTGAGCTAATTGTATATAATAACGAAGCGCCCGTTATTCCTAAATTGCTTACTAACGATGTCGATAATACTAATGATACAATTAAAGTAATAACATATCCTATTAAAAGTTGATTTTGACTTCTTTGAACAGTTAAAACCACCATAAAAAAACCTGCAATTGTATTTAATCCACCACCGAAGATTAAAATTATAAATGGTAACATATAACTACTTAAATCGATGCTATATATAATTCCCAATAGTTTCAAACCAATAATATATCCACCAATTACGGCAATAAATGTTAATATTATAATTAACAATACTTGCTTCGTAATAATACCTACGAACGTCTTATTATCATTACTATTATAAGCTACAGACAACGGATTAATCATAGGTCGATAAACAACCACACTAAGCATATTGATTACTTGAACAGGCATCATCAATATACCATAATAAGTCTGTATCGATTGAGACAAATAACTGTCTATAGTATATTTTGGGACATTAACAATATATGCAGATATAAAACCACTAATACAAATTGGTAACACAATTATAAATAATTTTTTCACTTTTTTATAATTAAATTTTATTTTTTCTTTTATATAATACTTTATATATGGTCGATTTTGAAAAATAAAAATTATAATTGTTACTATTGTTGCAACCAAATTAGAAATAACTAAATCACGAGTAATAATTAATAGTACTAAAAGTACTACAACTGATATTACATATCTTATAGTTTGCAAAATACTCCCAATATCCAAACGATTAAATCGATGGTATTCCCCATGATATAAATCTTCTATTGCTTCAACACTTTTGAAAATGCCAATAGAAAATACAACTAATGATTTTTCTAAATCATAATTTGATGCAAAAGCATAATAAATAATTAAACCATACATCAGAATACATGAAAATACTCTTAAATAAAAATAGTCAGAAAAACTATATTCGTTATTTGTATCAGAAGCATGGACATTTCTTACTCCAAATGCACCTAATGTTTGACATTGGTAAGCGTATGCCATTGCAATAGAGAACATTCCGCCAGCTTCTACACCTACTATACGCGTAATAAAAAATAACATTACCGCTGAATAAGAGGCGTTTATCATACTTGCAACAAAATTTGAAATTGTACTTCTTTTTATAATCTGTGACTCATCTGCTTCGATCAATTTTGTCGAGAATTTACTCATATTTACCACCTTATCCATATTTTCTCGCTACTTTTAGCATATATTTAAATAGAAAATTAGGAACAATTGTAAATACAATATTAAACTTTGCAACATCTGGTGCCAATTTTCTATATTTAAATAATGTAATTATATTACCATTTTTACCAGCATTTGCAAATAATTCCATTTCCTTGATATCTTTATGATGTGGATACTTTTCTTTAAAAGCTGCAACAGCCTTTATTTGGGGTTCTAATCTTTGCTCTATATAGTCTTTTTTAGTATTGATTCCTTTCAAAATTCCGCTAACATTTTTACCATGTCGACGATATTGAACTAGTGGTTCCTCTATAAAAGAGACAGTACCTTCAGTTGCAGCACAAGATAATATCCATTTATCATGTGCTGTATATGGTGAAATAGGTAAAGTACTTCTAGCAAAATCTCCACATGCTACTATGCTCATTCCCACAGCAAAAGTTATAAATAAATTATATTTCGCTATATCATCAAAACTATGCCAACTATCATAATTTTTATGACTATGATCACGAACTTTTTCCCAAACTATGTTATCATTTTCATCTATTATCTGTCTTTCAGAAGCTACTGCTAATGATCCATCTTGCTTTAAAACTTCTACACATCTCTCTATTTTATTAGACATCCAAATATCATCTTGATCACAAAAAGCTATATAATCACCATTTGAATATTGTATTAATTTTTCAAAGGCCTTGATATAGCCATGATTTTTATTTTCATATGGTAATATTTCATATTCAAAATTTGTAATATATTTTTTAAATATATCCACGTCACATCTATTTTCTATACAATCATCAAATATATACAATTTCAAATTATCATACGTTTGTTCATTTAAAGATTGTAACTGTTTTTTTAAATATTCGATATTGGGGTTATAAACCGATAATAAAATATCCACTCTATCTTTCATCATGATTTCCTCTTAATTTATTAAATTATTTGTTAACTATATGAACTAACTTTAACAAACCGATATATTTTGTCAAGGTAATTCAAAGATGTAAAAGTTAATAATATTCCATCAATAAAAAACTTAAAATATTTTTTTTCTTCTATATCGCGTAATGCATTATTAAATCGCACATTCGCCTTAAGATATCTTCTTGCTTTTTTTGGATTATTCTTCTCTTTTACATATTGTTTAGCTTTATCAATATCTGCTATTTCACCATTACTATATTTTTTGGTTATATATTTTGCATAAAGATATTGTTCAAATAGATTTGACCTAGAAATACTTGTTGAAGTCATCCTATATTTTAAAACAGTTTCGTTAATGTTGGATATCCTATATCCAGCAAGAACCGCCCTTAATGTAAAATCATAATCCTCACATAGCGGCATCATACGATACCCATTCATTTTATCAAATAATTCTTTTTTTCCAAACCATGTTGGATGCGAAATTATTTGATTATATTTTAGACTCTTTTTAATTTTTTCTTCATTAGTTGGAACTTTCTTTATTGAATAGATAGGTTTTCCATTTTCATCTATCATTTGGGAAACACCACCAATTAAATCATAATCATTTCTTTCTAAATGCTTTTTTTGAATTTCTAACCTATTACTTATTGAAACATCATCAGCATCCATTCTGCAAATATACTTCCCTTTAGCTAATCCTAATCCTCGATTTAATGTATTTGTTAATCCCATATTTTTTTCATTTACATAAAACTTTATTCTTTTATCTTTTTTTTCATAATCTTTTATACATTGTATATGCCTATTGTTATTTGGGTTATCTAGTATAATAATAAATTCAAAATCAGTATATGTCTGATTTAAAATGGATTCTATTGCTTCTTTTAATAAGTCTAATTCCTCTTTATATGTAGCCATAATCACAGATACTTCACACATTTTTTCAATCACCTACACCTATCTTTGTTTTAGCTCATTAAACAGTTTATCTATAATCTCATTATCTATATCTTCATCAAATTTTCTAGCCATCAAAAAATCAACAGTTTTTAATTGATTATAATCTTCAATTCTGAATGTTTTTGGATGATTCATTTGACCATCCCAATCTATAAAAGTTAATTTATCCATACATGTATCCTTATAACGACTATTCATAAATAATGTCTGAAATAAAGACTCATCCGGAACAAGGCAATTTTTATAATAAATTAAAAATGAATCCATATTTTTATACATTTCAAATAAACAATCATATGTTAAAACCCACCACTGGCTGCCAAAATAATACTTTACACCTAAAGAGTCTTTTCGTTTTAAAAAACGTGTTTTAGTTAAACCACCCGTTATAATCATGTAAGCTATTTTTAAAATTCTAGACCATAAAGTCATTTTCATAATCCACTCTGGATAATACAATTCGTTTCTTTTTAACAAACGTTTATAATTAACATTCTTTTCATCTATTACTTCAATGAAATTTTTCCCTTTGTTTTGTTCTAAATATTTTTTAATATCTTCCTTATTCCGTAATGGAAAATCTTGTCCGCTCATTAACCAAATGTAATCATATTTCTTATCATCATCAAATACAGCCTCTAATAAATTTCTTGTTGCTTCAATCATTGAGATATTTCCCCATTTTATATCTACTCTTTTATCCTTAGGTAAAATATGAATATTTGGTCTAACTTGGATTAAATTTTGAATATTTGCTTTTTTATCAATATGTATAAAAAAAGTACTTTCTTCATCATACAATAAATCAATTAATTTATTAATTTGTTGCTCATTTTTATGACACAAAACAATATAAGCTATTTTCATATTTAGTTTCCCTTCATTTATAAATTGTTATAAAGATCCTTTTCCGTATATAACACTTTTAACTGTTTTATATATTATTGTAAAGTCTAGCCAAATTGACCAATTATGGTAGTAATAATCATCTAATTTACAGCGATAATCAAACTCAACATCACTTCTTCCGTTTGCCTGCCACATACCAGTTATACCTGGTTTTAATTTTATTATCGAATCATAATATTGTCCCATATCTGCCTTTTCCCTTGGTAAATACGGACGTGGTCCTATAAAACTCATTTCCCCTTTAAATACATTAATAAATTGTGGCCATTCATCTAATGATGTTTTTCTTAAAAAATGCCCAACATCTGTTATTCTTGGATCATTTTTTAACTTCTTATTAGTTAAATATTCCTCTTTTATTTTAGGATTTTCTTTCATCAATTTTTCTAGTTCTGCTTCAGCATTAGGTATCATCGATCTAAACTTATATATTTTAATTAATTTCCCATTTTTTCCTATTCTATCCTGAGAAAATATAATACTATTTCGATCACCGTCTTTTACGTATCTATATTTAACATACCCTGTCAATGGAATTAAAGTAAGAATTCCCAATAACCCAACAACCACATCTACAAATCTTTTGATAAAAGAATCAAATAAACTCATTCTTTCGTTTGATGTTGCAATTAATAACTGCCCATCAAAATCTTGGACTTCTGATGAAAAAGTCATTGTGCCATTAACTTGAGGCAAATATTTAACAAATTCGACTTTACCGTGAATATCTGTCATAACTTTATCGATTACTTGTTGATTTGCCTCTGGTAAAGCAATGATAATTTGCTCTATATTCTGTGATACAATTGCATCATTCAATTCATCATAATCAAATACCTTGCTATGTTCTATTATATTTTCTTGTTTAAATCCAAATAAACTACCCGTCCTATTTACATCTATATATCCTTTTACAGAGGTTAAAGCAAATCTATTATTATTAGATATTTTTCCCAATCTTGCAGCTTCATAACCAGTACCAATTACTAATGTCTTTCTAGCAAATATGTCACGAAAAGCAATCCTTAAAAATCTTGATGCCAACAAGCTAATTATAAACATTGCAATAACCATTACTGTCAAATGTATTCTTCGATCATAACCATGACTTCTAGGCACTAGAACTAATAATGCAATAAAAAAACAAAAACTAGTCTTTACTAACTGTTTTATTTCATTCCAAATTAAACATGTATTTACCGAGTAATGACCATAAATTACTAAGAATAAAAAGTATAATGTACCAGAACCCAAAATCAAACTTAAATCCATGTGAAAATAAAGGCAGATAAAATAATACATTACTACTTCTATTATAAAAAGCATAATTGGTAATAGTTTTCTATTCATATACTCACCTCGTGAATTTAACATTATATAATTATCTTTATTTTTGACATTTTATCTTTATTTTTTACCGTCTTACTCAACTAATATAACATACTCACAATATATTTCAAGGTAACTTTGATACTTGTTAAATTTTTTTAAGATCTTACAAACTATTTATAGATTATATGTATTTTTGATATTATTGACATTTTTTATTATCCTTAACATTCTATATTTCTAATTAATATCTATTTGCAAATAAATCAACATTATATATAATAAGAATATACTAGAAGCGGAGGTAAATATAAGTGAAGAATTTTTATGAACATATGAATTCGTTTATTTTTAAACATCCTTTTTTTAAAGGGTGTATATATTTCGTTTCTCGATTTTGCCCTTACATGATAATAATTTTTTACTCCTTATTCTTATTAAAGATATATATTGAATGGGAAAGCCAACTACTTTATTTCATAAAAAATCCTTTATTATCATTGGCTATTGTTATAATATTAAAATTAATTTTTAATCGTAAACGCCCTTGTCAAAAATATAAAATAAAAACTGTTGACGATTTACAAAGACAAAATTATTCTTTTCCTAGTATTCAAACTGCATGTGCTTTTTCAATTGCACTAACAGTATTAAAATATGGTCCAAATATGGGGCTTTTATTGGCGGCACTTGCTATTGGAATTACTGTTTCTCGTGTTCTATCAGGTGTTCATTATATTAGTGATGTTTTAGTTAGTATTATTATTGCCTTTATCATTAATTCATTATAAAAATAACTGGGATATAGATTTATAATAATTTTAGTGGACAATTTAAAAATTCTTCTTTTTATTTTTCTAAAATAGATGGATATACTATTATCACGCCTTACAATTTAAATACCAAATTCAAATAGCAAGAAAGTCATTTTATGCCCATTTATAATTCAACATTAAAATAATTCCTATCCTTTTTTTATTCGGCAATTGTAAAAGAGTAAATTTTGTCCTAATACACATAATCTATCTGACGTGTTAAAAATAGAATAATACATATTTTAGATATTTTACTCTGCAAAAAAGAAGAATAGCTATTGCCAAACAATAGCTACTCCCTGATATGTAAAACTTATTTTATATTGCCGGATCAGTTGGATCCCATGTCTGTGTTAACGGTATTTTTTGTGCAGACGGTTTACTTAATGGATCATTACCGCTAGGAACAATAATCACTTTTGTTCCTAACGGGCAATAATCGTATATCCATTTAGCATCTGCCACTGTTAACCTAATACATCCATGTGAACATGTAGTTCCAAGTTGATTATACATCCTTGCAGATAATGAATAAATATCACCATTTCTATTATAAGGTACTGAATGAAATAAATATCCATTAACTATTCTTGTAGAATATTGTCCATAGCTAGGTCCCATCAATTCTCTCCAACGATATTTTACTGGTGTGTAATAAATTCCGACCGGTGTGTCATATCCAACTGAACAAATAAATCGCTTATATGCTATAATTTTATTTCCGTTTCCATCAGGAGCTAAAACAGTTACAACATTTGTTGCCTTATTTACTCTTAAATCATATGTACCAGGTAAAGTATATAATGTCTGTATGTCTTCTTGCTTATTTCCATTGTTATCATAGCATACTAAATAGCCGTTATTATTTTTAAAAGTCAAACAAGCTTTACTTGAAGCATCTGGAGCTCCTACTCCTTTTAGATAGGTTTTGATTTGAATTGCTTCTATTCTAAAACTAGCTCCTATTGTTCCAGCCTGATTATCATTACAAGTCCAATCCATCCAACCTATATTTTGTACGTATACTCGATAATAAATATCATAATAATTTGCTATTTCTCCTGCTAATCGTATCTTAATTGCTTCAATACGTTTTGACTGATTTTCTGTTCCAGCAATTTCTCCATTACTAGCATAATTCATCCAACCATAATCTTGAACATGAACACTATATTCAACATTTCCAGAATAATTATCATTACCTAATGATATTTTTATTGCTTCTAATCGGTAACTCTTTCCTGTTGTTCCACTTGTTGTTCCATTGGAAACTTGACTTGTCCAACCTAAATTTTGAACATGTGTTGTGTAATAAACGCTTTCACTTTTTACAAATGGTCTATCAGTCGAACCGGGTGGAACTGCATCTTTTTCAACAAGTATTATTTCTATTGCTTCAATTCTACAATTCATTCCTTCGGTTCCAGCCTTATTATCATTTTTAGCCCAATCTAACCAACCAATTTCTTGGACATGAGCTCGATAATAAACATCATAATAATTAGAAATATCTCCTGTCAATTTTATTTTAATAGCCTCTACTCTTAATTTTTGACCAGTTGTACCAGCTATTACTCCATTTTTTTGATATGATTGCCATCCGATATTTTGAACATGGGTACTATATTCAATATCCCCAGTATATCCAACATTTCCAAGATTGATTTTTATTGCTTCTATTCTCTTTGACTTACCAATCGTTCCACTTGTTGTTCCATCAGCTACGCTTCCCATCCATCCATAATCCTCTACATGTGTTGAATAATAAATGTTACCTGGCGTTTTATAAGGCTGATTAGTATTACCAGGAGCTGATTCTCCTTTAGGCACCAGCTCAACTTGAATAGCTTCTACTCTATAAGCATATCCATCAGTCCCGGCAATCTCATCATTCTTTGCCCAATCTAGCCAACCAATCTCTTGGACATGAACTCGATAATAAACATCATAATAATTTGCAATTTCCCCAGACAAATTAATCCTTATTGCCTCTATTTGCTTTTTTTGACCGGTTGTTCCTGCTATTGTTCCATTTGATTTATATTCCTGCCAACCATAATCTTGTACTTTAACATTATATTGAATATCCCCTGTATATTCATAGTTATCTAGATATAATTTTATTGCTTCTATTCGTTTTGATTGCCTTTCTGTACCAGATAATTTTCCATCGCCAACATTGCCTTGCCAGCCAATGTCAGCTATATGACTAGAATAATAAACTCTACCAGGGCTAACAAAGCACCTATTAGTTGGACCTGGTGCATCTTCACCTTTTTTCACTAATTTGATTTCTATACCTTCAAGACGATAGCTATAACTAGCACTACCTGCAGCTTTACCATTACTAGCCCAGTCTAACCATCCATAATTTTGAATGTGTACACGATAGTAAACATCATAGTAATTTGCAATTTCTCCGGTTAGTTTTATTTTGATAGCTTCTAATCGTAAACTTTGTCCTTCAGTTCCACTTTTATTGTTATTATCTACAAAATTAGTCCAGCCTAAATTTTGAATATGTGTGGCATAGCTAATACTCCCTTCAACGGTATTATCAACTAATTGTATTTTAATACTTTCCAATCTTTTAGATTTACCAATTGTCCCCGCTGTTTTACCATCTTTTACATATTCTTGCCAACCAATATCCTGTACATGGGTTGAATACTCAACACTTGATGATATATCATCTAATGTTTCTTCTTTATTTACAGTATCAATATTATCTTTTGATTCATTATCCTCTATTTCTTCTTGTTTTTGCTCATTATTATTTGAGTAGTCACTAATCCCTCTTTCTTCAATTGTTTCTGTATTATCTATATCGGAAACATCCGTATTTTCAGAATTAATATTGTTTTTCTCAACCGTTTCTGAAGAGTTATTTTGGTCATCAATTCCATAAACATTAGATACTGTTAGAGTAAAAATGAAACATAACGATATAAAAACTGTAAGTATTTTTTTCATTCTTTCACCTCCTATCTTACTTTAAGTATAACTCAAAAAACACACATTTTGTTAATATACTTTACATTTTAAAAGAAAAAAGTGAAATATTTTTTTGAATTATTAAATTAATATTAACAATAAAAAAAATATTGATTGAATCATTATTTTTTATTACTTATTAAGATGTTACAAAATGAAAATTTATGCAATAATCTACTATTTTTACCTGTAATTTAATAATCAAAATTCTAAAAAAGGCTATAAAATTACAATTCTAATATTCATCATTTTTACTATAATACCTATTTAACAATTTGTTCTAGTCTAATAAAACTATGATATCTAACACACCTAAACTAGAAAAATTCTATAAATCAAAAATATAATATGTTTAAAAAAAGGAACACAATCATTGCAATAATTTGTGTTCCTTTAAATCTTTTTAAGGTAAGTATTCAGTAATATTATCTTCTTAAAGTGCACCAAGTATATTTCTTTAATCTTTTGGTGCTTCTCCACCTTTTTCAACAAATACTATTTCTATTGCTTCTAGTCGCTTTGACTGTCCTGTTGTCCCAGCTGTTTCACCATTTTTAACCCAACTTTGCCATCCAATATCTTGTATATGTACTCGATAGTATATATCATAATGACTTGCCATTTCTCCGGTTAAATCTATTTCGATTGCTTCTAATCTCTTTGATTGTCCGCTTGTCCCGGCCATCGCTCCATCTGCTCTCCAGCTTTGCCATC
>NZ_CALUXO010000068.1 GCF_944324745.1 uncultured Thomasclavelia sp.
AAAAAAGAGCCAACTTACTAAGTTGACTCCATTGACCTTGGTTTCCCAAGGTTAATTTAGACTTAATTATTCACCAACATAAGGTAAAACGTTTATTTATCGCTTTATCTGGAATAATATCGTTAATTTAAATTGAATAACTATATTTTTGGACTTAACCCTAATTATTTAACTTTGTCTCTTGTGATTTCTAATAATGTAGTGGCTCCACACATTTCCATTGTATCTTTTAATTCAGCACCAAGCTTTTCAGTTAAAGCTTTAATTCCTTCTTCTTTACCACCAAATACCATATTGACATATGGTCTTGCGATAATCACTGCATCAGCTCCTAAAGCTAACGCTTTGAAAATATCAGTCCCACTTCTGATACCACCATCTACGAAGATCTTCATACTTCCATCAACAGCTTTTACAATTTCTTCTAAGACATCAGCTGTTGCAGGAGTCCCATCTAATACTCTTCCACCATGGTTTGATACAACAATACCTTTAGCACCAGCTTCTTTGGCTTTTAAAGCACCATTTACTGTCATAACACCTTTTACGATAAAAGGTACAGGTGTTTTATCAATAATACGTTTTAATTCTTCTTGTGATTTTCTACCAGCTGGAGGAGTCTGTCCTTTTAAGAAAGGAAGTCCTGCTGCATCAATATCCATCGCAACTGCGAAGGCATTAGATTCAATCGCAAGTTTTAATTTTTCATCATAGACTTCTTCACCCCAAGGTTTGATTGTTGGTACACCAATACCATCATTTTCTTTGATATATTGAGTTGAAGCTTGCATGATGGCTGGATTAACACCATCACCAGTAAAGGCTGCAATTCCTGCTTCTTTACATCCTCTGACTAAGATATCATTATATGAATTATCATCTAATGAATCTCCATAGTGTAATTAAATCGCTCCTACAGGTCCTGCAAAGATTGGATATTTAAATGTCTTCCCAAATAATTCTAAAGTTGTATCAACAGGTGCATTACTTGTGAGTGTATCCATGTTGACATAGATATTTTGCCAGGCATCATAGTTTCTGATAGCGACAGTGCCTGTCCCTTTCGCACCAGGTCCTGGTACTTTATTACCACATGCCTTACCATTACATACTGGGCATGATTTACATACTTTCCCCATTAAAGGTCTACTTTGATCTAATATTTCTTGATAATTCATTATTCACCTCTCCAATCAAAGAATACTCGCTCAATACTTACATATCAAGCGAGTTACATTTTATTCTAAATTTTCACCATTAGATTCTAAAACTTTCTTAAACCAGAAATAAGAATCTTTTTTAGATCTTGAAAAATCTCCAGTGCCATCATCATGACGATTTACATAGATAAATCCATAACGTTTTGCATATTGACCAGTTCCAGCTGAAACAAGATCAATTGGTCCCCAAGTTGTATAACCAATTAATGGTACACCATCTTCAATGGCTTCTTTCATTGCAATAATATGAGGTCTAAAGTAATCTAATCTATATGGATCATGAATTGACCCATCTTCTTCTACATGATCAAATGCACCAAAACCATTTTCTACAATCATTAATGGTACTTCAGGATATCTATCATGTAATTTATTTAATGTAAATCTTAATCCATCAGGATCAATCTGCCAGCCCCAGTCTGATGCTTTAAGATATGGATTTTTAGCACCACCATGTAAATTTCCTTCAACAATTTCTGCATCTTTACTTGTAGTAACACAGTTTGTCTGATAGTAAGATAAAGTATAGAAATCAACTTTGCCTTTATATAAGATGTCTTCATCTTCTTTTGTAATGAATGAAGGAGCTACACCAACCTCTCTAAAGAAGCTATAAGCAAATTCTGGATATTTCCCTCTGACTTGCACATCACCACATAAGTTATTATTGATATTATCTTCTTTTTGCCATAAAAGAACATCTTTTGGATTTGGTGTTAAAGGATATCCTGTAACCTGTGCTATCATTGTTCCTATCATAAAATCAGGATTTATTTTATGTGCTTCAATAGTTGCAAGTGCACTTGCAACAAATTGATTATGCATTGCATTGAAAGTGACTTGTGGGTTTGTTTTAAGTTTAGATAATGGAATACGTTCAGTAGATTTAACATCTTCTCTGTCCATCACACCTAAGCCATATAAATCACCCATGCCACCATGACCCATTGTTACAATGGCACAGTTAATTTCGTTAAATGTAATCCAGTATTTAACTCTATCTTTAAAACGAGTAAAACATGTCTTTGCGTAATTAACATAGAAGTTAACCACTTCTCTGCTATAGAAACCATTATATTTTTGAACTAATGCAAATGGCATTTCATAATGTGATAATGTAATCAATGGTTCAATACCATATTTTAAACATTCATCAACAACATTTTCATAAAATTGTAAACCTAATTCATTAGGCATTATATCATCTCCATTAGGAAAGATTCTTGCCCAGTTAATAGAAAATCTAAAGCACTTGAATCCCATGTCTGCAAATAAAGCAATATCTTCTTTATAATGATCATAAAATTCAATAGCTTGATGTGATGGATAAAAAGCTGTTTCATCAATCACACTACAGAATGTTCTTGGTGTATATCTATCTCCACCTAATAACATATCTGGTACTGATAAGCCTTTTCCATCTCTTAAATAAGCACCTTCACATTGGTTAGCAGCTACTGCTCCACCCCATAAAAAACCTTTCGGAAATGTCATTTTGTTCTCCTTTTATTTATTTGATTGTTCTATATAAATGTTGTAAACATAATCAGCATTTTCAATCATACATTTATATCCATCTTCATAGTTACCTGTTTTGATTGCATTAAGTGTTCTTTTATTAAACGCTAACATAACTTTCATATCTAGATATTTTGCATAGATATGTAATTCTGGTATATTAATAAATCCATGATCCTTTAAAGAAAGATATTCAGGAAAGTTATCATCTAGTGATTCAACTAAAGTATTATGAAAAACGTTGTCATAATTATACTTTTCTTTAAATGTATGTTCTTCATTTAAACCATTTTCCATTAAATCTACGCATTCTTCTAATTTCATAATATATGGATTCTTTGGATTTTCCTTATATTTTTCAATTAAACGTACAATACTATATCCTTCTAGAGAGATTGTAAGATGATATCTCTGTTTAATTTCTTCTTCTGTGAATTTATGTAAACAGAATCCCCTGCTAGGTAAGATATCAATACGTTTTTCATCACTTAATCTTTGAATTGCGTCTCTTAAAGGCGTTCTAGAAATATTTAAATCTTGTGCGATTTTTGTAAGTGAATAGATTTCTCCTGCCTCTAAATTTCCTGACCATATCATTTCTAATAATGCCTGATATGCTTGATCTTTTAATAATAATTGCATCTTTATTCTCCTAAATCCGGTATACCGGTACTATTTATACTCTAACATTCATTACGTATAATGTCGAGTTAGATATAAAAAAAGATGCGAATGCATCTTATTTTCTCCAAGATTTTTCTACTTCGTATCCTTCTTCTTTTAACATTCCTCTTAATTGGTCAACACGCCATTCAGCACCGTCACCATAGATTGTTAGTGTAGCTAAAGTTTCATCGATTTCTTTCATTTCTTCATCAGTTAAAACAATATTGCATGTTTCTAAGTTTGAATCAATGAATTCTTGTTTGTACATACCAGGAATTGGAATCATCATATCGTATTTAGCCATTACCCATGCTAAAGCTAATTGTGCATATGTACATCCTTTTTTAGTTGAAAATTTTTCTAACATTTCAAATAATGGTTGATTTTTTTCTAAGTTTTCTTCTGTAAACCAAGAGAATGTTCTATGAATATCATCATTCTTGAATTCTAATTTCATACCTGGTCTATAAGCACCAGTTAATAAACCTGAAGCTAAAGGCATATAAGGAGTCATAGCAATTCCTAATTCTTTACATGCTTGTAAAGAACCGTCAGTTTCAATATTTCTAACAACCATAGAAAATTCATTTTGTACGATTGCTACTGGACATACAGCATGTGCTTTTCTGATTTGATCTTCTCTTGCTCTTGACATAGCCCAAGCCTTAATTTTACCTTTTTCAATCAAATTTTTCATAGCTTCTGCATATGTTTCAATTGGTAAATCATCAGGAACTCTGTGCATCATATAGATATCAATATAATCAGTTCCTAATCGTTTTAATGAAGCATCACATCTTGCTTCAATTTGTTGAGCAACTGTACCATTAGCTGGATCATTTACAGGTGCTACCTCTGGATTGAACTTAGTTAAGATTTGTACTTCTGATCGAATTGGTGCTAAAGCTTCACCTACTAAGATTTCATTATGGCCATTAGCGTATACATCAGCTGTATCATATAATGTAACACCCATTTCATGAGCCTTACGCATCATGGAAATACATTCTTCTCTAGGAGCTGGATCACCGTGCGCATGAGAGAATCCCATACATCCCATTCCCATTACTCCAATTTCCATACCTTGAACATTAACTTTTCTCATCATAACTCCTTCTTTCTTATCATTATACCGGTATACCGGTGTATCTATATCTATAATAACTCAATATTTTTAAAAGTCAATAAATAAATACTATATTCAACAAATCTCATCATGTAAAAAATGCTTATGTAACCTTCTTACGAATACTATTTCTTGTAATACATATTGACATGAAAAAGGCCATGATTTCTAAATGTAATGTATATGAAGATCATAATCTAGTCTTTGCAGGTAATACTGCTAATTACATTAATCGTCATACTGCATCATCTAGATTAGCTTCAATAAAAAAGGAACAGACTATGAATCTATATCTGTTCACTTCTTACGTCACGCTAATGCGACTTTATTATTAATGAATGATGTCGATCTAAAAATTGTATCTGCTCATCTTGGTCGTAGTGATATCAATATAACCGCTGATACCTATACAGACGTATTACATGCTCGTCAGAAATTCGTTGCTGACTTAGTTGACCTCAATTTAGAGGATGAAAACGACAAATAATACGCACTTCTCCGTTCAAAATCACGTATAAAACGCTATTTTGCAAAAAAACCTCGATTTTATCGAGGTTTTTCCTTCATTTTAACTATTCACCAACGTATGGTGATATCTTAATTGATGGAAGTTCAATCATAGAAAATGACTTTGACTTAAGTCAAATAGGTATTTTAATTGAGGATCCTGGATATTATCCCCATTTATCTGGTTTAGATAATTTAATGATGTTATATACAATTAATCACAAGCCAGATAAAAATTATATAATGAAAGTTTTAGCTGGAGTAAATTTAGCTTATGCAGCAAATAAAAAATATAAAGAGTATTCATTAGGAATGAAACAACGATTACGTGTAGCACAGGCATTTATGGAAAATCAAAAATTAATTATTTTAGATGAACCAACAAATGGTATTGATGAAGAAGGTTTGGAAATTGTTTATAGTTTAATTCATGAAGCTAAAAAAGATGGTAAATTAGTTTTACTCGCAAGCCATAATAAAGATGACTTAAAAAATTTATGTGATCAAGTATTTAAAATAGAACATGGTAGAATCGTTGATACAATTGAAATGAGTGATAATCGATGATTAAAAAATTACAAATTATTTGCTTAATAATTGCAATATTATTTATTCCCCTGAGTATTTATGGAAAATACAGTATCTTACATCTAAGTTATCTTGATTATTATCAAACAGCTTTTTATAATATATATTATAGTGATGATATCAAAAATCAATATCCATATTTAAGTGAATTAATCATCGAAGATATCTCTAATTATCAAGATTTATTTAACAATAGTCCTTATGTCCTAGTCGTTACAATTAATGATATTGAAATTATCGGTGAGGGAATAATCAATAAATGTACCGTTGATAAAGTAATTAAAGGAAAAAAATTGCAACAAGATAATAAAATTAATATTTATGACCATGCCTTTGTTTTTAGTCAATATGCTGGTACTTATTTTGAAGGAGCGATTCCATTACAAATAGATAAACAATACATAATTTTTATTGATAAAGCGCCAAACCCTAATATATCTAATAGTTATATTTTTAAAAGCATTAAATATGGTAGTTTTAAAATTGATAATCAATCCAATTATTATCTTTTAAATGATGAAAATATGACTTTAAAACAAATTAGTAATTATGATTATGTTAGTAAAAATAATGCTGACATAATTAAATACGAGCAACTTTATCAAGAAATAAAAGAAAAACTATTATCTACATCCGATATTAACTGAAAATCCAAATAAGAAAGAAAGTGGTCATATGAAAAAACGTTATTTAATAATTGGAGCTGTCTGTATTTGTATAGCTGTTATTCTTTTTTTGATCTGGTATCAAAGAACTCATGAATTTTATTATTTTTTCACTTCAAATAAATATATGATCAAACAAAGCGATACTAATAAAACTATTAGTTTTACTGTAGATTTAACTAATCCAGAAGATGAGATCGGTAAAAAAATTGTAATTACTGATAATTGTTATTTTGAAATTATTGATTTAAAATTACAAAACAATGGTCAATATACGATTCTTTTTAAAAATTATGGAAATAAATCAAGTAATCCAAAATTTATCTATACCGCTAATTATTATGATTTTCAAGATGATAAGGTATATATAAAAGGTAAAGCAAATTTAACTAGCAACGAAGATGAAAAGTGGTATCGTTCTTCATGGACTAGTTTTCAAGATAATGGTGATAGCTTTGGATATAATATTGAAAGTGACATGGTAAAAAATAAAGAGAATTGTTTTATTGAAATTTCTAATTTGAATTATGTTGAATTTGTAAAGGGGTAATTGTTGTTTTTACAGTTATAATAAAAACCAGAAGAGATATCAAAAAGATGTTTTCTTCTGGTTATGATTTTAATTATGGTTAAATTGTGAATTATAGAGCTTTTCATAAGCTCCTTTTTTAGCCAGCAATTCTTCATGAGTACCTTTTTCAACAATATCACCATTATTGATAACTAAAATCAAATCAGCACTCTTAATTGTTGATAAACGGTGAGCAATGACAAAGCTAGTTCTTCCCTTCATTACTCTTTGCATAGCTTCTTGAAGCATCTTTTCCAATCGGGTATCGACAGATGATGTTGCTTCATCTAAGATTAAGATTTGTGGATCTTTTAAGATTGCTCTAGCAATTGTTAATAATTGTTTTTCTCCTTGAGAAATATTATTGGCTTCTTCATTTATGATTGAATCATAGCCATCTGGTAAAGTACGAATAAAATGATGTACGTTAGCCATTTTAGCAGCATTAATTACTTCATCTTTTCGAGCATCTAAACGACCATAACGAATATTATCATAAATACTACCTGAATATAACCAAGTATCTTGTAAGACCATTCCAAACATCGATCTTAATTCACCACGTTTTAAATCACGAATATCAACCCCATCAATTTTAATGCTACCACCTTTAACATCATAAAAACGTAGTAACAAGTTAATGATTGTTGTTTTCCCAGCTCCAGTTGGTCCAACAATTGCGACCATCTGACCACTTTTAACTTCAATATTTAAGTCTTTGATCAACAAATCATCATAATAACCAAATTGCACATGTTCAAAACTAACATTTCCTTGAACATTTTCAATATGCTTTGGTGGATCTTTTTCAGGAACTTCTTCAGTTTCTTCTAACAATTCAATTACCCTTGATAGTGCAGCAAATGCGGCTTGAATTTGAGCTGATAAATTAGAAATCTGTGACAACGGATCATTAATTTGCCAAATATAACGGATAAAAGCTTGTAGCTGTCCAACGACAAAAGTTCCGGCAATTACATTTGCTGTTCCCATAATAGCAATAACACCAATTGATAAATAAGTAACTAATGAGTTTAATGGTGCTATCGTTGAAGAAACGAATTGAGCTTTAAAAGCATTATTTCGTAACTTTTCATTAATTTGTTTGAATTTAGCAATTGATTCTTCTTGTTGATTAAATAATAAGATTTCATTATACCCAGTATACATTTCGGTGATATTACTATTTAAATCACCTAAAGCATTTTGTTGATTCTTAAATAATTTTTGACTCTTACCAACAATTAATTTAGTTACTAATAATGATAATGGAATAATCATCGTCGCAACAATTGCCATTGAAATATTAATAATATACATCATTGATAAGGCTAAAACGATTGTTAAGATTCCACTAACAATTTGGGTAAAACTTTGTTGCAAAGCATTAGAAATCGCATCGACATCATTAGTGATACGACTTAAAATATCACCATAATGATGATTATCAAAATATCTAACTGGTAATTTTCTAATTTTATTTTGTAATGCATTTCTTAAATCATGCATAGCATTTTGAATAGCATTAGTTAAAAAGATAACCGATACAACCTGCGATAAGGTTTTACATATGTAAATAATAACTAAGCAAATAACTATTTGAATAATTGCTTCAAAATTAATATTGATCTTAGCTTGTCCGACACTTTTAGCAACATCACTTGCAAGTTGGGTCGTAATCATCCCTTCAAAACTAGGACCTAATACTAATGAAATATTGAAAACAAAGATCATCAAGATTGCAATAATAAACTGCCATTTATATGGTTTGATAAATGGCATCAAACCCTTGATACTCTTTGTAAAACTCTGTTTTTTATTCATATGCCAATTCCTCCTCACTTAACTGAGAAATTGCAATCTCATAATAAATTTGACAATTTTTCAACAATTCCTGATGCTTTCCTTGCCCAACTACTTTCCCTTCATTTAATACGACAATTAAATCAGCTTCCATAATACTAGAAACTCTTTGAGCAACTACTAACATAATTGAATCTTTTAGTTCGGTTTTTAATTCATGTCTTAATGTTGCATCAGTTTTAAAATCTAGAGCTGAAAACGAATCATCAAAAATATAAATCGGTGCCTTACGAACTATGGCCCGAGCAATGCTTAAACGTTGTTTTTGACCACCAGAAACATTAGTGGCTCCTTCACTGATCAACTCATCAAAGCCATGATCTTTTTCGACAATAAAATCATAAGCCTGAGCAATTTTAGCTGCATGGACAATTTCTTCCATTGTAGCATCTTTTTTACCAAAGCGAATGTTATCAGCAATCGTACCACTAAATAAAATGGCCTTTTGAGGAATTACTCCTAATTGATCTCGTAAATCATTAACATCATAATCACGAATATCTTGACCATTAATTTTAATGCTACCGCTAGTAACATCATAAAAACGAGGAATCAAATTAACTAAAGTACTTTTACCAGATCCAGTACTTCCAATAAAAGCAATCATTTGACCTTTTTTCGCTTTAAAATTAATATCAGATAAAACTGGTTCTTCACCATCAGGATAAACAAAAGTTACATGATCAAATTCAATTGATACTTCATCATCTTTTTTTGTTGTAACTGGATGATTATGAATCAATGGATCAGTATTGAATATCTGTTCAATTCGATTAGCCGATACTTCAGCCCGTGGATACATCATAAACACGGTACAAAATAGCATGATTGAAAACATGGCATGGAATAAATAATCCATAAAAGCAACTAATTGCCCTATTTCCAAACTTCCATTAGCAATCAAATGACTAGCTGTCCAATAAATTAAAAGTCCCGCAATATTCATCAGCATATAAAAAATTGGCTGCGTCATTGTCATGATCTTAAATAACTTTTTAGAATAGTTAGCAAAATCCTGGTTACTTTTATCAAAGCGCTGTTGTTCATAATCATCGTTATCAAATGCTCTAATAACTCGAATTCCACTTAAGTTTTCCCGAGAAATACGGTTAAGATCATCCAAAGAACGCTGTTGATTATTTGAAATTGGTTTAGTTACTTTGGCAACCACAAAAACCCCTAAAATAATTAACGGAATAGTTCCGGCAATGATATAAGAAAGTGGTAATGAAGCTCTTGCAGTCATAACAAAACTAAAGATAAACATAATCGGTGTCATTAATGCTGTTCGAAGCAAAACATTGACAAATTGTTGAATCTGAAAAGCATCATTATTGGTTCTTGTAATCATTGAAGAAATTCCAATTTGATTAAATTCGTTAGCAGTAAACTGCTGCACCTTTTCAAAAATATCATTTCGCATATCACGAGTAATTGAAGTTGAAATTTTAGCACAACAATAACCTAAGGCAATTGTTCCAGCGACACCAATTATCGATACTAATAGAATACAACCACCCATCATATAGATGTAATCTAAATCATGATTAGATACACCAACATCTATCATTGTTGCAACAATAGTTGGTATCCCTAATTCAACTAGTACAAACCCAAATACCGAAATAATATCAAAAAAGAATAATAGTTTATACTTTTTTAAATATTTTAATATTAATCGCATTTATTCTTTCTCCTTTCCCTTATTGTGATATGGCACAGACTATGATAAACTATAAGGTAACCTTATAGTCAAGAGGTGATATCGATGAATAAAGATCTATTATCTTGTGGTGCTTTCGCCAAAATTTGTGGCGTTGAAAAACATGTCCTATTTCACTATGATGAAATTGGCTTATTCAAGCCCTATTATGTTAATGAAAAAGGATACCGCTTTTATTCCTATCGTCAATATGATACTTTCAAAGTCATCTTGGCGCTAAAAAAATTAGGAATGTCATTAAAAGATATTAAAGTTTATCTTGATCAGCGTAATCCCCTTCTATTTACCGAACTTCTTTCACAACAAGAAATTAAACTGGCTAAAACGATTGAAGAACTCCAAAAGCTTCAGGAAATGATTAGCCAATTTAAAGCCTATACGATAGAAGCATTAACTGTCGACTCTGATGAAATTAAAATTGCCTATTTAGATCAGGCCAATTTAATTTTATCTGCTAACCTTGAAAACATTACCTCCAAAGATTTTATGGCTGATTATACTTCTTTTATTGAAAACAATAAAATTGTCGCCGGTGAATTTGTTGGAGTGATGTTAACGGTAGACAACATTTATCAAAATCAAATATCTAATTATTCATACTTATTTACCACTACTTCTTCACCAGATCAGGCCACTTATATCAAAAAACCCGGATATTATCTATGTGGTTATCATCGAGGTGACTATGATGGTTTAGACAAATCATATCAACGTTTAGTTGCTTATGCTAATGAACATAACATCAAACTTGGTAAATATGCTTATGAAGAATCGATTATTTTTGATATTAGTGAAACATCACCAGAAAATTACTTAACTAAAATTACGATAGAAATCGCATAAGGAGACAATATGAAACAAATAACCAATATTAATTTTCAACAATTAACTAATAATCTAATTTATCCTATCTATCAAAATCAAACAGTCAATCCAGAATTATCAAAATTACTCGACTGTGATCTTAATCAAATTATTGACAAAGAAACAAAAATTACTACGATCAATACTTTAAACAAATTAAATTTTCCAACAATTACCTTTATAGGTCTTGGAAACCCAAAACAAATAACGACTAAAAAAATTAAAGAACTAGCTTATAAAATTAAATTAAACCAGCCAGCTGCTATCTACTTAGAAAACATAGCTACAGATAGTCTTGATATTAAAACTATCACTAAAACTTTGATTGAATCATATCTAATCGCTGCTTATCAAGAACAAAAAATTGGTCATCAGCCTCATGAAATAATTGATTTAGACATTATTTATAGCAAACACGATTTAACCAATGAAATTAATGAAGCGATCAATCAAGCTAAAGGAATTAATTATGCCCGTTATCTAAGTGATTTACCATCAAATTTAATGACACCTGAAGATTTAGTTAATGAAGCTAAAAAATTAGCTGAAACTTATAATTTAGAATGTACTATCTTAGATAAAAAAGATTTAATCGCTATGCAGGCTGGTGGTATTTTAGCAGTAAATCAAGGCAGCAATATTCCTGCTTACTTAATTTGTCTTA
The DNA here is from genome assembly GCF_944324745.1 of uncultured Thomasclavelia sp. Classification (GTDB taxonomy): domain Bacteria; phylum Bacillota_I; class Bacilli_A; order Erysipelotrichales; family Coprobacillaceae; genus Thomasclavelia. The sequence goes on from NZ_CALUXO010000068.1 coordinate 11,976, forward strand.
AATACAGTACCGGTAAACAACCAGACATGGCTATTATTGGTAAAGCTATTGCTTTTGATTCCGGTGGTTATACGATTAAAAATAACAGTTATGGCATGAAATATGATATGTGTGGTGGCGCTGATGTTTTAGGAATTATGCAAATCTTGGCCGCTAATCATGTCGATGCTAATGTATATGGGATTATTCCAACTACTGAAAACCTAATCAGCGGTGCCGCTTATAAACCACAAGATGTTATCACTATGCTTTCAAAGAAAACCGTTGAAATTGTGAGTACCGATGCCGAAGGTCGCTTAATTTTAGCTGATGCCATTACTTATGCCAAACAGTTAGGAGTAGAGAAAATTATTGATCTGGCAACTTTAACTGGCGCTTGTGTCCATGCTTTAGGCGATGTATATACTGGAGCTTTTAGTAATGATGAAAAATTTTACCAAGCGTTCAGTAATGCTGCCAAAAGAAGCAATGAAAAGATTTGGCGATTACCAATTGATGATGAATATTTTGATAAATTAAAATCTAATAGTGCTGATTTTAAAAACTCGGTTGGTAAACCTGGTGCTGGTGCTTCAGTTGCGGCAACTTTTTTAGCCCAATTTGTTGGGGATACTAAATGGATTCATTTAGACATTGCTGGTACGGCTGATAATAATGGCACTGGAGCAACTGGAGCCATGATCAGTAGTATTGTAGATTTGATTAAACATAGTTAAAAACAGGATTTCTCCTGTTTTTTTCTTGTTATATTGTAAAATTGTTGGCTATATACTTTTATTTTTAACTCTTACCAAGATAACATTCTTCATAACTATTATAGTTTTCCAGTTGATTAGAATAGATACCAATGTCTTCATCAATATCTGTTAAAATATAATATCTTTCATTAGGAAAAATACAACTAATTTCTTGATCAATTTCTTTCAATTCCTCATAGTTGATTTCTGTTGTTTTAATTTCTATATCTGGATAAAATAAATTCATATTTGCTTGAACAAAATCTTTGGTTGCCATTTGTTCACTATATTGTCTATAGTCTGGAAATGACATTGTTTTTACATTTATTTTATCATTATTAATATTTTCATTATATATTTCGATAGCATAAAGAATATATTGCAGCTCATTTTTTGCATCATCATAATTACTTATTATATCATAACGATCAGTCATAAGATAAAAACGAATCGATGAATGTTTTTTATGCACATATTCGACTTGAAAATATTTATTAAAGGCGGCATAACCTCTTCCATTAGTTGACCCATCATATAATCCAAAATCAGTCATTACATAATCTTTATAGTCACTAATATTTTCAGCTAGATAATCATTAAATATTTGCAACATTTTTTCATTACTATACGAAAAATTGAAATAACAAACGGTAATGATTAAAACAGCAACAATCGTTAGAATTAATTTTTTCATACTCATCCCTCCCTTTAAAATATTAGTAGTGTCAAAAATCGGTTAACCGATACAAATACACTCCCATATCAATTTGTATATATAAACAGTAAAAATGATCACTGATTATATTTCTTTGATCATCTTTTTTATGATTTTACTAAAAAAGATG
>NZ_CALUXO010000069.1 GCF_944324745.1 uncultured Thomasclavelia sp.
ATATATTCCTCCAATGGATCATCCTTGGAGAAATAGCAATTTTCTTGGTTTCTTATCAAAACAGAAGCATCGTTCTAACGGTGCTAATGTTTAACTTTTTTTAGGACATTTTCAATTTCGCTTGACAAATAATTTCATTTTGCGAAAAATACTGATGTTTTTCTAAAACTTAGTCCTTATTTAAAAATAAAAGGGCTTAAAACATTAGATTTAGAATTTCATTAATTTAAAATTCATTAAATTTATGACCTGGATCAAATGCTAAGACATAAAACACACTATCATAATTAACTCCAAATATTACAAATTTACCTTTTCCATTTCTTTTTAAATGTAAATGAATAATATTACTTTCTAGTAATCCTTTTTCATCAGGATATGCTGCTTCAAATTCTTTTTTAATTCGTTTTACATAATTACTACTATCGGTTTTACTTCCATTTTTTGAAGTATACAAAGTGATCATTTGTTCTAAATTAGAACATTTATCAATATTGTATAGAAATTCTTGTAGCTGATCAAAAACATTTTCTTCCCGATGACTTTTATGATATTTATTTAATCCCTTAAAGCAACAAACATTACATTTATACAAATATTTAAAACTAATCTCAGGATGTTCTTTGGTATTAACTATTAAATCTGTTAGAGCTGTCTTTTTATTATCGGGAATTTTTATGTTAGTTAACTTTCTTTTATTCATTATTAAATTGCAATAGAGCGATAATATCGCTTCATTGTCTCTTTTGAAATTTTATTAGAACTACTTTGAAATTTCCCTAATCCCTTTCTTTGCTCTAACCACGGTGGTTCAGTATGCGTTAATGCTTCTAACTGATCAGCACCATATTCACCATAAGTATCCCAAACCGATTCTAAAACTTCTATTTGTTCTTTGGTAAAAAGACCATCTAATCTTTTCTTAACATCTTCAAGATTAGTAATTTTCAATTCTTGCCATCCAAATTCTTTAAATTCATCATATAGTGTCTTACTCACAGGACCATGAACCCACGCTTCAAAATCACTGTTTTTAGCAATATCTTGATCTAATAGTGCTAAACTCCATGCTTCAGCATAATAACATAATTTTTGGATTTTTTATTTGACATATTTTTCTTTAACAAAAACCAATCAGACACATCTTTTATATCGGCATTAATTGGTATTCTAACTGCTTTGATTTCCTCCATATCATTCCCTCCAATTTATTATGTATTATTTCTAAATGTAATATATTTGTAACACTTTTATCTCAAAAATACAACATATATCGATTAAGTAATAGTATATATGTTTAATATAATTACCAAAAATTAATATCTTGATTCGATACGAATTTTCTTTTATAGATAATTTATCAAATTAAATATTGGTAATTTTGGATGATTATTTTGATTTCTTGAAACCAACATCTACTAATCCCACTTAAATTAATCTTAAAATCGTTCAGTAGTTTCTAACATCAGCAAAGCATATTTTCTTTTAATATAATTTTTTTATTAATAAAGTATCAATGAAGCACTTATGGAAATTCCATAAGTGCTCTAACAAAAAACTATTTAACCCATTAACTTTTCAATAACCTCGATAACATCGAATAACGAAGATACTGTTCGATAGATAAATTTATTCATTTCTGGACCATGTTTAACTAAATCGGGTACACAGATAACTCTACATTTAGCATTATAACCTGACAAAATACCATTTTTTGAATCTTCTAAAATTATCACTTCATCACTGGTTACTTGAAAATGTTTTAATACTTTTAAATATATTTCAGGATCCGGTTTGCTATGTTCAACCAAATCACCAGACATAATAAAATCAAAAACATCAGATAATCCAGCCATTTGATTATATAAATCAATTGTTTCTCGTTTTGATGAAGAAGCAATCGCTATCTTTATTTTCTTATCTTTGAGATATGCAATTAATTCCTTTAATCCTGGTTTAATCGTAATCCCATTTTCCAATAAATAATCTAGTCGTCTTTTTCGAGATTCCTGGCTAATTTTATCATAAGGATAATCGCTTCCTAACTTATCTAGTAGCAAACAACGATGATCATTAACATTCATTCCAATCGAATTTAAAACAAACTGATTGTCTAAATTATAGCCATATTTTTTAGCCGTTTCTTGAAGACAGCGCATTCCAATTGGTTCAGTATCATACATTAACCCGTCCATATCAAATATTACTAACTTTAAGCTCATATTTAATCCCCCAATACTGAAAATATTTTACTATATAAAATTTAAGATTACAATTTTATCAATAAAAAAAGTTAGGGCTGGGAACCCTAACATTTGTGGGGAGGGAAGAATTGCTTCTTCCTTCATTTGTGCATATTGCACATTTTGGGATAAAGTGGTTCATTAAGAACCACCTATATAATAACACATCTTAAGTAAAATGTGAATTGTTTTAACTAATATTTTAATTTTTATTGACTTTTATTACATTTTTTGACCTTTAAAGCCAATCAGAACCATCAGGACGTCTTAAAAATTCATTAATCAAAAAATCCAAATGACCTTGATTATCAGTTCTAATTAAGTAAACATGGTTTCCCATTGCAGCACTTAAAGCCTCTGGAACATCAACATCTAACATAATTAAATCACCATATTTTTGATGTAATTTATCTTGATTATACATATAATCAATTCCATCACGGCGACCAATATATGCCACTAAATATTTTTGATGTAGATCCATAAAGCATTTATCATAAATCAACATATCAGCCCAGATAGTATAAACATCGGTCTCATAACTAAAGTTAATCATATCTGGCATATAGGCTCCTGGAGCCCGCATATTAACTTCCAAACCAATTAATTCACCTTTTTTTCCTAGACCTTCTTTATCTTCATCTAGACGGAAGAATTCAAAGTGGAAGAAACGACTACGAGTATCAAAAGCTTGAACAACTTTTTTACCAACAGCTTCAATATCACTGCCATTTACAAAACGATTACAAAAAGCAGTATCGCAGTTATCATTAACATTATCCATAATTGAATTTAACATGATAGTACTATTAGCAATTAAAACATTCTTTTTGCTGTCAGTAATTCCATCATAAGTTTCAACGTGTCCATTGACAAATTCTTCCATGATATAAACACGATCATCTTTAGTGGCAAAGAAGTATTCTAATTCACTTTGATTTTTTAACTTATATGTTGAAGAAGCACCTACTCCATTGTCAGGTTTAACAACAACTGGATACCCGACTTTTTCAATAAAGGCTAAGGCATTTTCAAAAGTATCTACCATTGAATAACGAGCATAATTTAAACCAATGCTTTTATAAACCTCTTTCATTTTAGATTTATATTTCATTACTGCTAAATTTTCAAATTTAGTCCCACTATTAATATTAAAATCAGTTCTTATTTTTGCATCAGTTTCCAGCCAGTATTCATTTTGGCTTTCAACAAAATCAATCCGACCATATTTACTAATAAAATAAGCTACTGCTTTGTATACTTCATCATAATTTTCAAGACTGTTTACGCGATAATATTCACTTAAACTATCTTTAGTTTCATTACTAATTTCACTATAATTGGCATCACCAATTCCCAAAACATTGACTCCACGAATTTTCAAACGAGAACAAAAGTTATGATAATATAAAGGGAAATGTGGTGAAATAAATACTACGTTCATAATTTTCTTCTCCTATAATATATGATTCAAGAAATATGGTAATTGAACTTGCCACCAGTCCCAATCGTGGTTAACATCATATCCCCAAAAATCAATCCAAGCTGGAATATCTTTATACTCTAATAATTCTTGCATCCGACGAGTTGAGTAAATCATTTCATCTTCCCAAGCTCCTTGACCGCAGCAAAGAATTATATCGCAATGACGGTACATTTCAACATATGGATGATCATATGACATTCCTTGAAGATATTGGATTGGACTATTGTTATAAAGAATTTCATCATGATAGTCCCCAAAGAATAAATCACTATCATAATATCCACTTAAACAAATGCATCCTTTAAAGACATCAGGTCGCCTAAACATAAAGTTACAAGCATGAGTTGCTCCCATTGAACAACCAGTCGTATAAATTTTTTGACCCGTTCCATTAATTTCGAAGATTCTTGGTACTAGTTCATCCATAACATAATAATACCATTGTTCCATCATATAAGTACGATGGCGATTGTCACCACCTTCATCAGACCAGCTTTCACCATCAATACTATCTAAGCAAAAGACCTGAACTAATCCAGCATCAATTTTATCAGCAATAACATTGATCATCCCAAAGTTTTCAAAATCATAGAATCGTCCATCTTGAGCTGGAAATACTAATAAAGGAAGTCCAGTGTGGCCATATACTTTATATTCCATGTCACGATTTAGACAATGGCTATATTCACGAAAATATTCAACTTTCATTGTTTACCTCCTTTAATACTTTATCTACAAAGTCAAACACTTCATCTAATGTTTCAAAACGAGCAGTATAAGTATAATTACCCATCGCTCCAGATAATATATCTGGCATTCTTTCATTCATTAAAATATGGCTGCCATACATTGCTACTAAAGCATCATTATTATAATAATATTCATGGCCATCACGACGCCCACAATAAACGCAGTGATATGGTCGATTAGTATAATAGTCACTGTGGTTGTAAACAACCATATCAGCATAAATATTATAAACATCAATATCATTAGCCCAGTTAAACATATCAGGTGTATATCCTCCTGGTGGTCGCATATTTACTTCCAAGCCAACAAAATCACCTTTATTTCCTAAACCAGGTCGATCTTCCAATAATTGGAAAAATTCACAATGAAAAAATCTGGCATTTAATGGAAATTCTTTAACTACTGAACGTCCTAATTTCTTCAATTGTTCAGGAATTTCTCTTAATGAATAATAATACATCCCTGTATTATTATTAACAACATCCATAATAGAATTAGGAAAAACATGACTAGTTTCAAATAACACTTCATGATCACGATTAGCTAATCCATCATATGAAATAATTAATCCATTAACAAACTCTTCCATTATATATTGAGTAATATGATCAATTTGATAAAAATCTTCCAATTCCTGAAGATTATTGATCTTATACGTTGCTGCTGCTCCAACCCCATTATCCGGTTTGACAATTACTGGATAACCTACTTCTTCAACAAATTTCTTCCCATTTTCTAATGTATCAACTAAATGATAACGAGCGGTTTTAACTCCAGCTTTTTCATAATAAGCTTTCATACCAGATTTTTTCTTGAAGATTTTAGTTACATCTTCTTTCATTCCAGTATTAATATTAAAATCAGTTCTTAATTTAGAATCTAACTCTAACCAATATTCATTGTTTGATTCAACCCAATCAATCTTTCCATACTTACTAGCCAAATAAGCAACAGTACGATAAACATGATCATAATTTTCCATATCATTAACATAACAATATTCGGTTACTGCATTTTTTAATTCATAGCTAATATATTCTTCCGGTGTGTCACCGATTGCTAGAACATTTACCCCATGATTTTTCATTCGATCACAAAAGTTCCAGTAATTTTTTGGAAACATTGGTGAAATAAACAAAAAATTCATCTTAAGCCCCTCCTTTTTTCATCTTTTCTTTACACAATTATAACATATATCCACCAAAACCAAAAAAGAATAATCTATTAATTTGCAAATATTTTTTCTTTTTATCTAATTTTTATTACCCATTAACTAAACACCATTAAATAAATAGTTAAAAAATCTTGGCCAAACAAAAATACTAAAGCCATAGATAACGTTAAAAATGGTCCAAACGGAATCAAAGATTTCAAATGGCATTTACCTTGCAATAATAACCTTAAACTATAAATACTAGCCAAGATAACACTTAAACTAAAGCTAATTAAATTCAATTGCCAGCCCAGTAATATTCCTGAAATCACCACCAGTTCAATATCACCAAACCCAAAAGCATCATTTACTAAAAAATTCACGCCAATCATCAAAGAACTGATCATAATCGCACCTAGAATCATATCGTTGAATGCAGTTCGATTAAAGAAACGATAAACTACTACCAGCAATAACAATACCAACAAAACACTTTCATAAATTCGCATCGTCTGATAATCTATGATTCCAATAATTAATAACACCTCAATAATTAGATAACTGATTATCATCATTGTTGAAAATCCCATTAATCTAAAACAAATCACTAATAAAATACCACTTCCAAATTCTACAATTGGATGCATTTTACGAATTTGATGGTGACAAAAACGACATTTTCCATTTAAATTAAAATAACTAAAAATAGGAATTAGATCATACCAATAAAGTTTTTGACCACAATATTCGCAATAACTGCGATCAAAGACAAAAGATTTTTTTAGTGGTAGTCGATAAATCACTACATTAATAAAACTGCCAATACATACCCCAAATACAAATAATAATCCAGATAACATTTTCTCACTCCTTTTCCTATGTTTTTTATCTTCCATAAAATTAAGATTTTCTTTTTTTATTTGTATCTTTTGACAACTTATCGTTTATGATAGAATAAATTAGAAAAATTAGTGAGGAAAAAGAATGAAAACGATAATTAGTGACTTAGATGGAACGTTATTAAATGATGGAGAACTATCAACTGAGACCATCGAAACTTTAAAACAATTTCAAGAAAATAATCGTTTAGTCTTAGCAACTGGTCGAAATTTAAATAGTGTAAAAAAAATATATCAGCAATTAGAAATGGATAAATATCAAACTGGTGCCTTAATTTTAATTAATGGATTAGCATTTTATGATTTTAAAGACCAGGAATTTATTTATTTAAATTCATTTAAGGAAAAAGATATTACAAAAATTATAAAAATCGCCTATCGCTTTTTCTTTCGAATTACGATTGTTACTAAAGAAAAACGACTTACGATTCCTAATCTCTATGATAAGATCTATCAAATATTACGATTTTTAATTAAACATAAACCGATTGAAAAAACTAAAAAAGAAAAAATTCCAGCTCAAGCAGAAAAAATAGAGCTAGGCGGAACTATTTTCTTTGATTTCTTTTTAAGGCGCTTAAAAAGAAGTTTACATAATTATGAAGTAGTTCAAGTCTCTCGTTTTTGGATTGAAATCTTACCTAAAGGAACCAATAAAGTTAATCAAGTGAAATACTTAATTGATAAATATCAAATTGCATTAGATGATTTATACGTCTTTGGTGATGGAGAAAATGATTTTGAGATGCTTAAATACGCCAATAATAGTTATGCTCCTGAAGATGCGTTACCAGAAGCTAAACAGGTGGCAAAATTTAGCTGTCTCTCTGCCAGAAAAAATGGTATCGCAAAAGTTGTTTATCAATTGATTAAATAAACAATTTGGCTTATCATTTGTATTTACCAGTTCCATTGCGTTATAATAATTGCAGAAATGTGGAGGTTTTAAAATATGAGTAGTCAAGATTGTAATCATGATTGTGCAGGATGTAAAGAAGATTGTGCTGATAGAAGCTTTTTAGCTCCTGCCAATGCTAATTCTAAAATTAAAAAAGTTATCGGTGTAGTAAGTGGCAAAGGTGGTGTTGGTAAATCATCAATCACTTCTTTGCTGGCCGTTTTAAAACAACGGGCTGGTAATAAGTGTGCTATTTTAGATGGTGATATTACGGGTCCTTCAATCGCTAAAACATTTGGACTTGAAGGAACTCAATTATATTCTAATGGTCAAGAAATAATTCCCGCTAAATCAGTTGCCGATATTGAAATTATTTCAATGAACTTATTATTACCTAAAAGTGATGAGCCTGTAGTTTGGCGTGGTCCGATTTTAGCAGGAATGATCAAACAGTTCTGGAGCGATGTGCGCTGGGGTGAAATTGATTATATGTTTGTCGATATGCCACCAGGAACGGGTGATGTTCCCCTAACCGTCTTTCAATCAATCCCGCTTGATGGAATCATTATTGTGACTAGTCCTCAAGAACTAGTTAGTATGATCGTTTCTAAAGCTATCAATATGGCTAACACGATGAATATTCCTATTTTAGGAATTGTAGAAAATATGAGTTATGTGACTTGTCCTGATTGTGGTAAAAAGATTTATGTTTTTGGAAAAAGTCATCTTGACAAGATTGCTCAAAAATATAATTTAAATATCTTAGGTCAATTACCATTAGATAGTACGCTAACGCAATTATCTGATATGGGG
>NZ_CALUXO010000070.1 GCF_944324745.1 uncultured Thomasclavelia sp.
TAGAAAATTAATCAGTAAATATTAAAGATATTTATCTTGGAAAGATAAAGGGATATTGTTTATTGACAAACTAATTATTGCATAAATATTGATATAATTTATCTCAAATTTATCTCATGTTTCTATCAAACATTGGACTTTTAGTTCAATGACTAGTAGATGGTTGTAATGGTATAATTGGGTTATGAAAGAAGGAATTAATATGAGTGAAATTGATGATAAGATTAAATTAGAAAAGTATTATCAACTTAGAAATAGTAAAGCTATTGATGATTTAAATTATTGTAATGCTTTTTTGAAAGAATACCGTGATAGTTATCAAATGTTTTATATTGAATCATATAATGAATTTTTGGGTGATATAAAATTGACAGAGGGTGTTGTAGCAATATTAAAAGAGTGGTTATTTGATCGTGATTTAGAATATATTGATAAACTATCAGGAAATCAGGGGATGCTGGTATATGGATTGTTTTTAGAGGGATTATCTTTTGATGAGATTAAAGAAGTAATTGATCGGGCTAGAATGAGGAAAAATAATTGAGTGAAAAGAAACTTACAAAAAAGTAAGTTTCTTTTGGTTACATATCAATTTGAATATCAGGATTAATTTTATTTGTAATTGATTGTTTTAAAGTATCTACAGAAATAGTGATATTATTATAACCGTTCAATCCATGTTGATTAGCTAAATCTTGAGTATAATCCTTTAATCGATAAACAGTAAAACCATAACGATTATCCATGATATTTTGTTTGTTATCACAATAATAGTGATTCATAACAGGTGTTAATACTACATTTTCAATCGAAACAGAGCTTCCTTGTTTAACAATATCAAAATTTAACATCCCGCCTATTTGGGTATTTTCCTCTAACATGCCACTAATAAAATTACCTAAACTATAGGCAACTAATGTTCGATGATTGTTACTATTAGTGAGCCATTCAATATTTTGAAGCGTATGCGTGTGTGTTCCAATAATAACATCAACTCCTAAATCCGCTAAATATTGAGCATATTCTCGTTGAAAATCACTAGGTTCATCACTATACTCTTGTCCCCAATGACAGGAAACAACAATAGCATCACTAATTGCTTTGGCTTTTTTAACATCATTTTTCATGCTTTCCTTATCAAAGGAATTATAGCGAAAGGCAACAGGCACATAATCATAATTAATATATTGATTATATGATAGAAAAGCAATTTTAACTCCATTTTTTTCAATTACTGGAATTTCACTTTTTTCAGTTTCGTTTTGATATAGACCGATATATTTGATATTAGAAAACTGTTTAAATACCTGGATTGAGTGATCAACAGCACTTTCACCGACATCAAAGGCATGATTGGTAGAACCGTTCACTACATCAAAGCCAAGTTCGTTTAAAGTATTGGCCATTTCATCAGGGGTATTAAATACAGGATAGCCCTTATAACCATATTGAGCGCCACCTAGTATTGTTTCTTGATTGATAAAAGCAATATCAGGTGTTTCTATGTATTCACGGATATTTTGATAATAATCAGAAAAATCATAACCATTATCACGTTTAGCATTTTGAATTAAAGGATCATGCATTATATTATCACCAACAGCAGTGAAAGTGACACAAGTTTTAGAATCATCAAAACCCTTAGTTAAATTATAAGTACCCGAAATTCCGTTATCAGAAGTTTGACACCCAACTAAAAAAAGAATTATAACTAATAATTTTAGTATTTTCATGATTGACTTTCCTCGATGTATTCTTCAAATGTTATACCTCTTTGATGAATTTCTTGAGCTGCTTCTTTACCAACATAGCGCATATGCCATGGTTCATAACCATAATTAGTAATACTAACTTTATCTTGAGGATATCTTAAAATAAATCCATATTTATAACCATCACTAATAATAAATTTTCCAATATCACTATCAGCAACTTGTTCAGTTAAACGATCACCGCTTATTTGATTAGAAATATCGATTGCTAGTCCTAGCTGATGTTCACTTCTTCCGGGATAAGCACTATATTGAGAAGCATATTCTTCACCATAAATTTCTACTTGTCTTTGCCAATATAATGCTTGAGTTTCATTTGAACGATATCCAGAGATAATATAGCAGGTAATTCCTTGACTTTGAGCAGCATCATAAAATTCTTGAAAAGCCTGAGCAGCTTCTTGTCTTAATTGTTGGTGGCTGCCAGCTACTTCGACTAAATCATCAGGTACCCAACCTTCAGGAATTTTATGGGTTTTATTAACTAGAGCAGTGATAGATTCAGGGTTACTTATAGTTTCTGGAATCACATCAGTTGGATTAAAGATTTCATTATCATAGGTTCTAACAACATCAACAATTAATGTTTTAGCATCTTGATCTTCGGTATTTTCATCTTCTGATGGTAATGTATATTCAACTTCATATGTTCCTAAATTTGTTGTATCGATCGGAGTATACTGAACATCTTCTTTATCACCACTAATATAATCTAAATAATTAATAGTTTCATATTGATTTACTTGAATTCTATCACTATTTAAAGTAAAAGATTTAGTTTGTTGGGGTGGTGTTTGAGAGGCTGTAGTCTTATTAGAATGGCAACCGGTAAGTAATAACACTACTCCCAAAATTAATTTGGTTTTATTAGATGTTTTTTTCATAACATTTCATCACCTTTATACTTGTTAACTATTTTCATTTTTAATCATAATTAAGTCAACTAAAATAAATATTATCTTTAATATCAAAAAATTTCATTTTAAAATATAATTTTCAGTTTAAAGTTATCGTATTTTAGCCAAAAAATCAATATTTTTTATGAATTTTGGATTATTACACATACAATGGTAATTTTAGGAAGAATTTTATTGATTAAATAAGAATATTGAAATAAATGTTTGTTTTACATTATTGATAAATTTGGTATAATATGTCATAATCGTGAATTATTATTCATGTTTTTAAGATTGATAATTTAAAAAGAGAGGGAAGAAAAGATGAAAATAACTAAAAAGGGTAAAGTTATTGGAGTAGTACTAGTCTTATTTATATTTTTGGCTGGGATGATGGGATGTAGCAGTACTCCAGAAGTTGAATTAAAAAGTGAAACACTAACGATTGAATATGGGCAAGATATCAGCAGTTGTCTAAAAGACAATATAAAAGCTTCTGCTTATGATGATCAGGATATTATTGATGATATCGAATACAGTTGTGATCAAGCTGATGATGTAGATGATTTAGATGTTGGTAAATATACTATTACATATAAATTAAAAAGCAATGAAAAAACGGTTGCACTGACAATTCAAGATACTACAGCACCAGAAATAACATTAAAAAATGAGCCAAGTATTTTTGAAAATGATAGTATCAACTACGATGATTTAATAACAGTTAAAGAGTTATCATCATACGATACTTCATATGATGATTCACAAGTTAACTATAATACACCAGGTAATTACGTTGCCACATATAATGTAAAAGATAAATATGGAAATGTTGCTTCAATTGATATACCAGTAACAGTAAATGAATTATTATTACAAACTTCTTCACCAGCAAGTATTTCATTAAATCCTAGTGGAACTTCTAAATTCGAAGTTTCTACTAATTGTAATGATGCTATAACTTATACTTCTAGTGATGAAAATGTTGTCAGTGTTGATAGTGCTGGTAATCTAACAGCTAAAAATGCTGGTAGTGCAACAATTACTGCCACAGTTAAAGGAAAAAATATCTCTACTAATGTTGTAGTAACAAATCCTAAACCTGTAGTAAATCAAAGTAAAACAACCAGCAGCCAAGCTTCTAGTAGTAGCAGTAGTAATGATAATATATCTTATACAGTTTATCGAACTAAAACGGGTGATTGTTATCATCGTGATGGATGTCGTTATTTATCAAGAAGTAAAATTGCGATTTCTAAAAGTTCTGCTATTTCTCAAGGACTAAGAGCTTGTAGTGTTTGTAATCCATAAAATATAAAAAAATAAACATATCATATGTCAGTGATTAATCACTGACATTTTGTATATATAGATAAATATGTAAATACAACTAGTTTTATTTTGAAAATTATCATAATTGTAAATAATAGAGCTATTTTATATAGTAAACTTATGTATATTAAGTAGGAAATTGAGAAATTGTTTTATTATACCGATAAGGAAATAATAAAAATTCTTGGTATCAAAAGAATGCAGTTCTTTTTTTTGAAATATGTACCGATTATATTACCGGATATATACATAAAGAAGCATATGAATTAGTTAAAAAATAATTAACAAAGTAAGGATATATAGTTATTGATGAATTAAGAAATTATATTCAGCTTTATAGATGTATTTGACAATAATTTAAGAAATGCATCCAAAAAGTAAAATAATCGCTTTAAAATGTTAATAAAGTTAATGATATTTTTATCAATTATATCAGAGAAATACTTAATTGTCTGTCATGAGTAAAATTAATATTTCTATTTTCTATTATTAAAATTAATCGGCAAATTTAATGCTAATATGATAGAATAATATAAAATATTTGTTGTTAATTTGTATTAGAAAGAAGGAATATGATGAATTCATTAATTGATCAGTTAGTATATTATTATAATTCTAGATTGCAAGATGATATAATGCATAATATTGCTTGTTATATCATTGATCATATAAATGATATTGAATCAATTACGGCTAAGAAGATTGTTCATGATTGTTATACTTCACTTACAACAGTTAATAAATTTAGTCGTTTGTTTGGAACTGGTAATTTTAATATGTTTAAAAATCTGTTGATTGCCCATCGTGTTATCAAAATGAAACAGGTTTTTAATCGCTATGAAAATACGAATTTTAATCAGTTATATGATGTTTATGTTAGTTCATGTCATGGACAAGATGTCTATGATCAAGATTATTTGTTTTCTTTAGCTAATAAAATAGCTGAATTAATTCACGAAACTAATCGGGTTAATTTTTATGGGGCTATTTTTCCATTATCATTGATTTTCAACTTTCAGGTTGATTTTATTACAATTGGAAAGCCTGTTTTTATTTATACACCTAAAGATGATTATCAGGGTTACTTATTAAATGATGATGATTTAAGTATTATTTTAAGTATTACTGGTTCTTATATTACTTTAGCTAAAAGAGAGTTTATGGATATATATCATAGTGGGACAAAGAAAGTTTTTGTTTCTCAAAAAAGTGATGTGGTTTTGGAATATATAAATAATTTTGATGAGTATTTTTGTTTACCTAATCATTGTGAAAAAGTTGAATCAAATTATATTATTTTACTTTTATTTGATTTAGTTAGATATTTTTATATTAAACGTTATGTAATTATGGAGAAGTGATGAGATGTATTTGTTGGAAAAACTGGAACTATTAGTTGATAATCTGGAGTTAGAAAAGATTGATTATAAAATTGCCAAATATATTTTATATCATCAAGATGAAGTTTTAAAAGATACAGTACGCCAGTTAGCTAAAAAAACTTATGTATCGCCTTCGGCAATTATCCGCTTTGTCAATAAGATGGGTTATCGTGATTATAATCATTTTAAAGAAGCTTTAGCTTATGAAATTGAAAATGAAAAAGCTAAAAGTGAGGAAGCAAAAGATATAAAGCAGTTAACTTATAAACAATATTTTAGTAAGCTGGAAGCTAGTTTTAATCAGGTCTATCAAAACTCTTTATCAGATTTGGATAAATTGATTTTATTATTGAAGAATAATGATGAAATTATTTTTTATTTAGAACCTGGTTATCATGATATTTTTTTGCCACTAATGAATCGTTTAAGAAAATTGGGTAAAGAAGTAAAAGATATAACTTATAAAAGTGAGGTTAATAAAATCGATATTATTAAAGAACGGGAAAATAATAGTGTAATTATTATGTTTTTTCCTAGTGATGATTATAGTATTGTTTATATGCGGCATGTTCAAATGTATTCTAAGTTTATTTATGAATTAGAGCATAATGATATTCCGAAGTTTTTTATTGGGCAAGATGCCCGTTCTTTTTATGGCTTTGATGATAATCTGGTTTTACCGTATTTAAAAGATAAATCGATGTATAAAATAATCATGATTTTATTAATTGATTATCTTATTTCTAAATTATGATTCTTTTTGTTTTAAAAATTGAAACAAAATCAACTATCGATTATTTGTTTTAAAACTAAAATCATTTTATGTAATAAAAAACTGTTTAAAAATAAAGATGGTGTTAAAATAGAGTTAGAAAAATTTTTAAAAGAAGGGAGTGTTCGATGAGGTAAGATACTTGATAGTGAATAGATATGTCATACCTGTATCTTTTCTGCTTATATATATCTCAAATTAATAAAAAGTTTGTTTAATAATAATTAAGCGTAAATTTAAACTTCAAACAATAAAGAATATTAGTGTGCCCTAAATATAATAATAACATTTAAACAATCTATTATCTGATACAACATATCTATTCACTTTAAATTTGAATTAATAATTATTGGTGATTATAGCGGGGGTTTTATAATTTAAAATTACTAATAATTAGGTAAACTCCTCCTGGTTTCAGCAAAAAAACGAGTTCTAGCTCGTTTTTTTAGTTAACTTTAATTCAGTAGTTTCAATTAACTTTTTAACTTCTACTGGTAATTTAGCTTTAATATTATCATCAAGATTATATAAACTGCGTCCTAATTCTTCGAATAATTGGCTTTCATCAATATTTTCTGTTTTTATCTGGTAAAATTTTTTGACTAGATTATCACAAATTAAATCAGCTGGTTTCATGGCATTGATTAAATGTAAACCTTCAATTGATTTAATGCGACTTAAAGCAACATATAACTGACCACAGTCAAATGAGTAAGGGATTAAATTTATTTGGTCATATGTTTGTCCCTGACTTTTATGAATTGTGATGGCATATGCTAGTTTCAAAGGTATTTGAGTGAAAGAACCAATTTTATTTTTCCTTACCAGATGTTGTTTAACACCATCGATTTCTTTGGTTTCTACTACATAATTTTCAATTTTCCATTCATGATATGAAAAAGTAATATTTTGCTTAGTTTTATCGAGTTTAACAACGACAGCATTTTCTTTTAGCGAAAAGACAGTTCCTAGTGATCCGTTTTGAAAATGAACTAAGTCAGTATCATTGATCAAGACCATTACCCGTGCTCCAACTTTAAGTTTTAAAATATCACTAGTTGGTTTGTCAGATGGTTTGACCTCGCCTTCTACAATTGCTTCATAAGTAACTAATGGGGTAGTTAGTTTATCTAGTTCAGTTTGATTAATTTCATCTACGACTCGATTAATAGCTGATAAAGTAATTCCATTAGTAAACTTCTTTCCTTTGGTGCGTTGATTAAAATAAGCTATTCCATGACTGTCACCAATTCGAATCATGTTTAAATGATTAATAAAATTATGATCATTTTGTCTGATGACATTAGTTAGATTAATGGTTGTAAAGTGACAATCTAACCATTTTTCCGATTCAAAGGCAAAGCCTTTATCGTAATTTGGATAAACTTTTTTTAGTACTTTACGGTCATTGCTTGTTGTCACTGGTGGTAATTGAAAAAAGTCACCAACAACAATTAATTGAATCTTTTTGTGGATTTTTTCAATTACTTTGATCATATATTCAAAAAGATCAATACGACACATACTAATTTCATCTACGACAATTATATCTGCCTGTTGAATTTGACGTGGAACTGAGGTGATTTTAGGATTAATCTGAGGTTCCAGGCTTATTTGAAAACAGCGATGAATCGTTACACCACCAATATTGATTGCGGCAATACCGGTTGGGGCACAAACTAGAATATTTTTCTTTTGTTTATTTATTTCGTTAATAAAAGTATTAACCAGATAGGATTTACCGGTTCCGGCTTTACCAGTAATAAAAACATTTTTACCAGATAACATTATATCTAAAGCTTCTTGCTGCTGCCTGGTTAAATGTGAATTACGATTATTTTGAGCAGGAGAATTTTTATGATTAGGATTAGGGGAATCTTGGATAAATTTGTCAGCATCTTCTTTATTTTTAAAACTTTTAAAAATTGAACCAGAATAACCGATGATTTGTTTTTGACATTCTTCCCACGTTTGATAAACACCAGGAACTCGCCCTTTTTTTACAGCATAATATTTACTCATGAATTCACTTCCTTATATGATTTAGTCCCAAGATTAAATTATCATAGTTTTACACTAGTTTCTTAATACAAGTATAACGTAATCGTCTTATTTTGCCAAAACATTATCAGTTTTTAATCTCATAAACCTAGTTGTTATAGAAGACTAAGTTAATAAATTGAAAAAATGAAATTCATTAGTATACTAATATTAGTTATCAATAGCTAACTAATAAATAAACAGGTAGGAAATAATCATGAGCAATGAACAATTAAAGTTTGAACAGTTATTAGCACGTCACTGTGTTCTGGCATTATGTAAACAAAAGACCGCAAATATGTTTCATATTAATCGAAACTGTATTAATGATCTTGAATGAAATGGTTAATTGGTATAATCGGTTATTTGCTGCTAAAGGAATTAAAATAAGAATTTTTCAATCAAAGCAACAGCGTGTGATGATTTATGTTTATTGTCCTAAATTAGTAGAGCAGTTGCTTCACGATGATTCAGTAGTAAAGTTATTATCAAAGTTTAATTATCCAGAAGATGATATGCAAAAAGTTTTTCAGTATTTAGAGTATCGCTTAAATACATGTAAGACTTTTCCTCATGAAATAGGAATATTTTTAGGTTATCCTTTAAGTGATGTGATTGGTTTTTTACAAAATATTCCATGTTTATATGTAGCTAATTGGAAAGTTTATAGTAATGTAAATGAATCAAAGAAGAGATTTAAACAGTTTCAGGAAACGAAGGATTTATTAAAACAGTAAATTAGGGAAAGTCGGTTATTAATTTAATGTAATTAGTATATTTCGAAATGTTATTTAGATCTAATTCGTCATATGATTATTATTCTTAACTTTTTTTGATGATTAATAAATTTGTTTTCAAAATTGAAAAAAATGTTTTATATTGTTAGTGGTCTTGTTATAATATCTATTTAGAAAGAAGGGGGACGTAGTGAAAAAATATGAAATAGATATGTGCAATGGACCATTACTTAAATCGTTGATCGTTTTTGCGGTTCCATTGATGTTATCAGGTATTTTACAGTTGTTATTTAATGCAGCTGATATTATTGTTTTGGGGCGATTTTCTGGTAGTGATTCGATGGCGGCTGTTGGTTCAACCACATCATTGATCAATCTATTAGTTAATTTGTTTATTGGGATATCTGTTGGGGCCAATGTATTATTAGGGCGTTATTGTGGAGCTAATGATGAAAAAAATGCTTCACAAACGGTACACACTGCTATTTGTACAGCACTTTATGGTGGAATTATTATGATTTTTGTGGGAATTATTTTAGCTAGACCACTATTAGAGTTGATGGGAACCCCTAGTAATGTTATTGATTTATCGACGGTATATATGCGGATCTATTTTGTGGGAATGCCTGGATTTATGATTTATAACTTTGGGGCAGCGTTACTTAGAGCGATTGGGGATACCAAAAGACCGCTTTACTTTTTAACAATAGCTGGAATTGTTAATGTATTTGGAAATTTATTTTTTGTTTTAATTCTTAATTTAGGAGTAGCCGGTGTAGCTATTTCAACAACTTTATCACAATATATGTCAGCTATTTTAGTTTTAAGATGTATGTATAAAGATGATGGAATTTTAAAGATTCATAAAGAATTATTACATTTTCATCGAGATAAATTAATTGCTATGTTAAAAATTGGTTTACCAGCTGGATTACAGGGAATGCTTTTTAACATTTCCAATGTTTTAATCCAATCATCTGTTAATTCTTTTGGTTCGGTGGTTGTTGCTGGAAATACTGCCGCCAATAACATAGAAGGTTTTGTTTATACGGCGATGAATGCCGTTTATCAAACTGCTTTAAGTTTTACCAGTCAAAATATGGGAGCTAGAAATTATAAACGTGTTGATAAAATATTAATTAATTGTTTAGGCTTTGTCAGTGTTGTTGGATTAATACTTGGTATTGGAGCATATTTAGGTTCTGATGCTTTGTTACATATATATTCAAATGAAACTGAAGTTATTAAAGCGGGAGTTTTACGAATGAGTATTATTTGTTCAACTTATTTTACATGTGGCATGATGGATGTAATTGTTGGTAGTCTTAGAGGAATGGGATATTCAATTATGCCAATGATCGTTTCACTAACCGGTGCTTGTTTATTTAGGGTCGTTTGGATTTTTACGATTTTTGCAATCGATCGTTCATTATTTGTCTTATATATATCTTATCCAATTTCTTGGATTTTAACTTTTGGAGTTCATTTAATCTGTTATTTTAAAGTCAGAAAAAAAGCTTTTAATCTTAGTACGTTAAGTTAGGTAAGTATTAAAAATTACATTTATTGAATGGAAATATGTAAAATATAATTGTTGTAATATTTGATAATAAATGTTTCAGCAAAGTTATAGATTGTCTAAGACCTTGGTAGTTTGCTGATGAGGAAATTTAGTTTATTGAATTGTAGATGGTTAAGAATTATATCATAAAATTATACCATTAGAAGATTTAAATAGTGAAAAACTCATTTAAGTATAACAAAGCAAGAAAAATGATAATCAAAATTGATTCCGCTATGTCAGTATGAGTACTGGTAAAAAGAATAGTTGAAAAAGATGGGTCAATATTAGCAACTAGAATAATTTATAGTTTGGATAACCAAATTTTATTATGGTGATTATTTTATAAAGAAAAAATAAATAAGAAAAGAGTGTGAAATAGATGTTACATTATTTACCAGGGTGCGATGTCAAGAAAAATCATAATGACGCAATTAATAAAATAATAAGGTACATGGAAAGTAAAGGAGCTATTATTGACCAGTGTTGCCGTGTTAAAAAAAAGTTATTAAATGAAAATGACATTATGATTAATAACTGTACTTTATGTGAATTAGTTTTGAGTGAAACACATCAAGAGAATGAATGTAAAAGTTTATACGAATTTGTATTACAAGATGAGAGTTTTCCTTGGTCAGATCATCATCGTGATAAAATAACAATACAGGATTGTTGGCGAACTAGAGATAATTTAAAGTTACAAAACGCAATTAGAGAGTGTCTTATTAAAATGAATTTTGAAATTATTGAATTAGAAGAAAATTATAACCAGACAAAGTTTGATGGTGTATGGTTATATAACAATCCGGCTCAAAATTGTTTAGAAACAGCTCCGATAACTTTTAAAAATATTCAAGATAATTATGTTATGTTATTGGATGAAGAAGAGCAGATTAAAAAAATGCAAGATTGGTGTAAGAAGTATGAGACTGATAAAGTTCTTGTGTATTGTAATGGTTGTGAAAGAGGAATTAAAATAGGTGGAGGTAAACCTGTTCATATTGTAGAACTCATAGCTGAAAATTTAAATGGGTAGTATTAAATATCATGGTTTGACTAAATAGTATGTTAAATAATTAAAATATTAACAATAATGAGATTATATGTTTTATTATAAAAAATATGATATTAGACTATGACCTTGATGAAAGATAAAAAGCTCGATATTGCGAGCTTTTTAATTGTTTGGAATTAGTGAAGATAAAATATGGTTATAAAAGTGGCTAATGAGATAAATAGGGGATTGTATATTTATAAATATTCTATATATAGTTAAAGTTATTTCTTAAATAATGGTATTTGTAATGCAGTGGTTTTTGCCTATAAATATATTAACTTTAAGATAAATAATGAGACTGAATTTGTAAAGTGAATATCAAAATAAAAACCAGAAGACTATATGATATCAATATAGTTCCTGGCATAAATCATATAATTTAATAACATTGTTTTTTGATTACTTTTCATTGGTCGTGATAAATTACTTTTTTACGGTAACCAGTTTTAAAATCGACTTCATTTTCTAACGGTTCATTTTTATCTAGATGATCAATATTTCTAATTACTAGATTTAAAAAGAATTCATGAACACTAGGCCATTCAAAACCACCAGAAACATGAGGGGTAATCAAAACATTATCATAGTCCCATAGTTCATCATCACTAGGATATGGTTCTGGGTCGATAACATCTAAAGCGACACCATAGAGATGACCAGTCTTTAAAACCGTTTTTAAATCATTTGTATTAATTGCTGATCCTCGTCCGACATTGACTAACATGGCATCTTTTTTTAAGCGCATTAATCGTTGATAATTAAACATGTTGATAGTTTCTTTTGATTGTGGTAAACAAAGAATGACAAAATCACCGCGAGGCAAAACTTCATCTAGTTTATCAATCGAATATAACTCATCAACACCAGTAATAGAGTTAGTAACATGACGTTTTAAACCAATAATTTTACAATTAAACGCTTTTAATCTTTTAGCTAATTCATAACCTAAATCACCTAATCCCACGATAATAACAGTACTATGATAGATTTCTTTACCACCAGTTTCTTCTTGCCATAAATGATCTTGCATATGTTTAAAATAAATTTTAAAATTTTTATTTAAAGCTAAAATCATTCCAATTGTATGTTCGGCAATTGCTTTTCCATAGTTACCACTGGCATTAGCTAATTTGGTATTTGAATGTAAGATACCATCTTTGACATACGTATCACTTCCAGCACTAGCTAATTGCAAAGCTTTTAGATTACTACGATTTATATTTATTTTTTTAGATGGATTTCCAATTATCATTTCAGTTTCATCAACCATTTCTTGAGTGATTTTTCTAGTAAAATTGAATTGATGTTGGGGAAATCTAGTAATTAATGTTTCTTTTTCTTCTTGAGTAAATGGAGCTAAAACTAATATTTTCATATACAACTTCCTTTCGATAATATTATAGCAGATAAATAAAAGAACTTGAAAATCAAGTTCTTAAAAAGTCAGCTTTGATAATAGTTTGTTTAGACTTTTAGTATCATTAACTAGAGTTAGTTGTTCGATATTTTTAGGATTAACTAAAAACTTTTGTAAACTTTCAATCATATATTCATGATGATTATAAATGTTTAATAAGATAATCGTTTTAATATATTTGCTTTTCCATAAAATAGGTCTAGTTAGACAATATATTTGAATTTTATTAGCTAATCGTGGCTTATATGAATATTTAATTAATACATGATTACTTAATTCAAATTCCTGATTAGAATTTTGGTTTATAATTTGATAAAACTGTTGTTTTGAAGTTATTTCTATTAAGTGGATATCTTGTTTATTCAAATAGTCAGTTAATAAATGTCGATCTTCTTTTAAAAATAAACGTAATTTTTTTAAATCTTGATCATTAATAATTGGATTGATTCGTAAAACTGGAATATTAATATTGTCAGGTAGTAAAACAGTAGAAATAAGACAATCATAGTTGGTTAAATCATAGTTGTTTAGTTCACTAACAGCAATTGAATTTTCAATTGTCAGAGAATCACGATAGTGTTTTAAAATAGTAAAACTAATAAGTTCGCTAGTAGCAATACTATAGTCATTAACTAATAATACTCTTTTTTTAGAAATATTTCGTTTTCTTCTTTCGAATGCATATTGAAAGTGGACAGCTATATAACCAATCTCAGCTTCTTCATTGATAAATTGCTGATTAGTTGATAGAGTTTTCCATGCTTCTAAAGACATCATATAACCATAAAGATATTTTTCTTTAATATCATCAATCAAAGGATTACGAAGAAAAGTATTAAATTTGATTCGATTTTGGGTGGAAATGATATGCATTCCGATAGCTTTTCTTAAATACATATCTTGACTAAAGTCAATTTTAAATATTTGATTAATGCGCTGTAACATTTTTAAAACAATATGATCAATTTCCGGTTTTAATTGGTCATTAATACAGCTTTCAATAGCACTAGTTGAATTACTTTTTTTACCAAGAATATGAATTGTTAAATAATCCTTTTCCCTGTCAGTTAAGGTAATATTAAAATATTTTTGAATTAGAGTAGCAATATCTTTGGCTACTAAAAATTCGTACTCATTTTCAATTTGAATTTGTTTGTTACGATTAAAAGTTATTTGATAACCAGCTTCAAAGCGTTCAATTTGCACTTGGATATGAATAACAAAGTTATCAAAGACTCTTTTGGGCATTGTAATACCATCATTAAAGATAATCTGATTTAGTTCTTGAATAAATTCATGATCACCGGCAATTTTTGGAATAGTCATTTCTGAATTATGATATACATATTCAGCCATGCATTGTCGGTAGCAAAATTCATCTCCAATGATTTTTAATCCTTTTTTGGCTTTTTGAATTAACTGTAGGTTATAACGTTCTAAGATTTCACGAATGATTTTAAGACTGCGACTAACTGAAGTTCGGTCAATATATAATAATTCTGATAAATCATCGATTTTAATGTATTCTTGTCTTTTTAACATTAAACCTAGAATATAATAAGCTCTTTCTAATGGAGTGGCTGGAATATAATTAGCATCTTCTATGTGTAACTGGTTTAAAAACTCATTCATTTTTTGTTGATCAAGGACTTGAATCGTATAACCTTTTCCATAAACAGGATTGATGCAGGCAAAATCCAAAATAACAGTATTAATATTTTTGATTTCATTTCGAATAGTTTTAGATCCAATATTCAAAAGAAGAGCTAGTTTTTTACTAGTCAAAAAGTCTGAAGATTCAACGAAAAACATTAGGATTCTTTGTTGCCGTTTAGTAAGTAATGACATATTCCTTCACCTCCAGTTAATATTATAATTTGTTTAAAAAAGTATGTCTAAACATAAGCAAAATAAATCAGTTTATGAAAAACTGATTTATGGAATACGAGTACCAACAGTGGTTGCAAAATCACCATAAATTGGATTGGATGAGTTAATACCGTTTATTTCTGGTAAATAAGTACAGATAACTTGAAATATTACTAAAATGTTGAACCAGGAACTAGTTAATGAATAATCATTAACATTGATAATATTATTACTAGTCTGTTTTCTAGATGAGATAACTAAATAATTATTAGTTTTAGATTTGATAAACTCAATTAAATTATCCATTAGTTCACTGCCAGGACCGGGAGTATCAATCAAAATAATATAAGAATCATTAACAATAGTTCGATGTGGTCCATGCATAAATTCTTCAAGCTCATAGTTCATGATCGAGATTTGCATGGTTTCTAAAATTTTTAAACTTCCTTCTAGACTAGTTGGATAATTAATTCCAAATCCGGTAATACTCATAGTTTTAGCTTTTGACCAGTTTTGATGATGATAGCACCAATTTTTAATTGCTTGAATATTTTGTGGTAAATCTTGGATACTATTTCTATATTCAATTAGAAAATCTTGATTTTCTAGTTTTAAAATTTTCATTAATAATAATTGTAATACTAGTACAGTAGCGCTAAATCCTTTTGTTTTAGGGCCAACGCTTTCGTTGCCACAAAGGATGTTTTGATGATAGTTTGCTTGCTTGGCAATAGGACTTTCATCATCACTAGTCAAGGCAATTACTGGAATATGATTAGCTTTAGCTAAATTTAAGCATTCTAGAGTACCTACGCTTTTACCAGTTTGTGATAAGACGATTAGTAAATAGTTTTCGTTATGATTTAATAAGTTGGAATAATATCTTAAATGAAACGGAGTTTCAATAATAATTGGTTTTGAACTATTTTTTTCAATTAGAGCTTTGGCTAATTTAGCTGCATTATAAGAAGATCCAGAAGCGGTAATAATTATTTTAGATACATTGATGAAAGATTCAGGAAGTAAAGAAGTTATCTTTGCTTCCTGTTTAATAATCTTATTTATAATCGTCGGTTGTTCATCAATGTAATCCCACATCTTATTGTTCATGATTAAAGAATTGTGGTAAATATTGTTTATGTGCTTCTAGCATTTCTTCTAATAATGGTTTGGCAATATCATAGTCTCTAACTAATGGATGTGCAACTAAGGCCTCCAAAGCAATTTTACGATCTCCAGTAATTGCTGCTTCTACTGCTAAAGATTCATAAGTTTTTACAGCACTGATTAATCCAACTACAGCTTTAGGATAATGAGGAATAGTTAGTGGCTGCATCCCGTTTTTACTAACGTAACAAGCAGTTTCGATGACAGCATCGTCATCTAAAAAACGAACTGTTCCATTGTTGGCAACATTAATAACCATCCATTTTCCAGTATCATTGTAAATAGCATCCATAACGCCAATGGCAACTTTAGAATAACCGCCACCACCACGTTTAGCTAAAGTTTTTGGTTTTTGGTAATTAGAAGTATCGGCATATTCTCTAAAAATTTGTTTTTCTAATTCTAAAATAGCTTCACCTCTAGTTTTATCTTGTTCTTTTAGCTGTTGTACTCTTTCTTTAGTGTGAAAGTAGTATTGAGTATATTGACTAGGAATTAAATGGAGCGTTTCCATCCATTCTTGTTTTACAGTGGTACATTTTTTGATTATTTGGCTGAATTCTTGATCAGTAATTGATCGACCATCAATAGTCATATTGTAAGAAAAATTCATATGATTTAAACCTAGATAATCATAATAAATCTTTTCTTCGGGAACATTCAAGGCTTCCGCTGCCCACCAGCGCGGACGCATACCTCCAGCACACAATCCAGCAACTTTAACATTGCAAACTTTATTTAAGGCTTCAGTTACTAATCTGGTTGGATTTGAGTAGTTGATGATCCAGGCATCAGGACAATATTTTTCGACATCTTTAGCAATTTCAATCATTACGGGGATAACTCGAAAGCCATTGAACATGCCACCGGCTCCTGTTGTTTCTTGACCAATCAAACCATATTTTAATGGGATTTTTTCATCAAGAATTCGCGCTTTATTGCCACCTACTCGAATTTGCGTTGAGACAAAATCAGCCCCGGTAAAAGCTTCTTTTCTAGAAGTTGTTGACCAAGCATCAACTTTATAGTCTAAATGCTGGATATATCTTTTAACAAAGCTTTCCATAATTTTTAATCTTTCTTCGTTAATATCTAATAATACTATTTCTTTTACTGGAAGGGTATCACGATGGTCGGATAACCCTTCAATTAATTCAGGTGTATATGAGCTTCCAGCTCCTACGATTGCTATCTTCAACTGTTTATTCATTTTCTATACCTCACTTTTACTTTCATTTCCTGATAATCTTTGTCTTTCCATGGGTTTAAAGAATGGATAATAGATACATCCAGCGATAACTAGGGAAACAACACCCCAAATAACTGCTGGAATATTACCGCCAGTCACTAAATAATGAGAGAATAGTGGTGGTGTGGTCCATGGAATATTGGCAACTGGACGACCAATGATATTAAAGAACATTAATAAATACGTTCCAGCTGATAGGGTTAAAGTTGTTAGGGTATAAGGAATAATCATATATGGATTCATAACTAATGGGACCCCAAAAACAACTGGTTCGTTAATTTCAAAAATACTAGCTGGTAAACATAATTTGCCTAGAGTACTAAATCCTTTTTCTTTAGACCGGATCATCATTAAAACTAATGGTAAAGTAGCGCCACCGCCACCTAAGAAAACAAACATCGTAAATCCGCTTGCAGTAATATAAGGAGGTGTTGTACCAGCAGCATATGCAGCAGCGTTAGCGCCAAACATCGTTAAGAAAAACGGATCAGCAATAGCTAAAACCGCACCACCGTGGATTCCAATGCTCCAAAGCATAGAACGAATAAACATAAAGACTAAAAATCCTGGTAATGTATTTAACGCAAAGACAAATGGTGAAAAACAATCCATTAAAATCGAATTAATGTTTAAACCAAATATTACACGAATAATCCAAACTAATGTTAAAATCACTAAGGCTGGAACTAGAGACATAAATGATTTGGATACTAATGGTGGAACTGTATCTGGAAAATGAATGACTAAATCACGTTTTTGAAAAAAATGCATGATTGTTCCAGTAACCAAAGCAACAATGATAGCCGTAAATAATCCTGTTGTTCCAAATACTGATGTATCAATAGTATAATCATCGCTCAATGTTATTAATAAAAAGGCAGCGATTGATATAATTGCGGTAATTAAAGGATCAATTTTAATATCGGTATATCCTTTAGCAAAATAATAAGCAACGCTGGCAGCACTGACTAATCCTACTATCCCAATAGTAATACTATTGACAGTAGTAATCATTGAAGCATATGGTTCAAAAAATGATTGAATAAAACTAATTGGAATATTAGGGATTAGTAAAAAGATACTTCCGATAATAGTAAGTGGAACTGTGACCATCATCCCATTTTTAACGGCATTTAAATGATGTTGAGTAGCTAGTTTATTTAATGGCGGAGCCATCTTTTGTTCAACAAAATTAAGTATTGTATTCATAACTATTTTTCCTTTCTCTATTATTTTAAGAGCTCTTATCTTTACATATTCATCATATAATGATTATTTATTTTTTTGAATTGTCACTATGACCATTGCCTTTGTGGAAAAAAATGCACTAGTTAAAAAAATAATATTAAATATTTGTTATAAAAATATTAAATTAATGATTTTTATTTCATTAATTTGTGATTTAGATATAATTATATTGAAAACGAGCCTGTTTTTGATATAATTCGACTATAGTCTACTTTAAAGACTATATGAAATTATTTTTAAATCAGTAATCATCGTCTAGGGCGTGTTACTGATTTAAAATGGCAATAAGGTTTCTTGTACACACTTTTTTAAGTAGCGTATAGGAATTTTATTGCTTTTTATTTATAAAAATTTTTGGTAACAATATAGAGTAATACTATCGAATAAAGGATATTAGATTGGCAAGAAGATGAAAATAAATAGAAAATTTAAATTGAATTTTAAGCAATAGGGTAATAACTCTATTGCTTTTTTTGTATCTAGAATAAATAAAATAATAACTAGAGGAATATTAAGCTATAAAAATGGTTTAGATATTTTTAACAATTTGTGAAATTAATAAAAAATATATCAATTATTTGTTATAATAAAATCATACTTAGGTTGATATGATATTGTTGTAAAACGATATCATATTTATTAATGGTTAGAAAGTTTTAGGTGGTGAATATGTATACTATAGAAAGATTACAAAATTTGACAGAATATTCAGATATCGATAGTGTTGATCGGATATTAGCTGAATATTTTTTAGCTAATTTAAATAATTTATCACATCTAACATTAAAAAAATGTATTCAAGAAACAGGGGTATCTAAAGCTTCTATTCATCGTTTTTATAGTCATGGTGGTTTTAATAATTTTAAATCACTCCTTACAGTACTTTCTCGAGAAGTTAGTGATGGTTATAGTTATTCAAGTAATTATGATAGTAATATTGAATTTAATAGTAACCAGTTAAAATATTTATGTAATTGTTTAATTAAAGCTAAGCAAGTAATGTTTTATGGTAAACAAGATGAAATAGATTATTTTAATCATCTAAAATATCTTTTGGTGCGAGCTGGAATTACTGTTTTATCCTTAAATTTATGGGATATGGAGATGGTTAATAATCGCATTGATCGTTTAAATGATAATGATGTTTTAATTGTTGTTGATAGTACTTTAAGAATTCAAAACATGTTTGAAATGACGATGACTAGAAGTTATTTATTGAATTTTGAACGATTAAAAAATGCTAAATTTTATTGTTTCTATTTAGGCAGTAGTAATTGTGACCAGTATTTTGGATTCAAAAATATTAAGATAAAAAATGACAATCGTATAGAGATTAGTCTATTAGTTGATGAAATGATTAAAAGATTAAAGAAGAAGGGATTTTAGTGAATACAGTTTTAGGATTAATTATTCTTTTATCGCAGAATAATATCGAAAAGGGAATTGCTTATAATCTTTCTAATTTTATTATTGATAATTTAGCTGAAATCAACAATATGAGTATGCAAGAATTAGCTAAACGTTGTTTTATTTCAACTTCATCAGTAATAAAATATTGTCGTTTATTAGGATTTAATAGTTATAGTGATTTTAAATGGCAGTTACAGTCTACGTATCAAAACCGTAAATTGCAATTGTTTGAAAAACAAGAGAAAATATCTTTTGAAAAATTATTTGAAAAAATTCAAAATCTTAGTATTGATCCAATTAATCAAACAGAACTATTTGAAAAAGTCAGTAATACAGCTAAGATTATCAACCAAACTAAATCAATTTATATTTATGGAGCGGTTTTTCCAGTTATGCTGACTCAGGCATTTTGTGAGGATATGTTGATGATGGGGGTTGCTGTCCATATGAAACATATTAGCTATGCACCATTAGAAATTGAAAATAATAATAATGATACTGTAATGATCATTTCTATTTCAGGTCGTTTTCAAGAAACTCATCAAGCTGAATACCAAAAAATGTGTCAACTTAATCCTAACACTATCTTATTTTCTCAAGATATTGAACATATAAATAATCTAAAAATTAATTTTGCATTACCGAAAACTGATAGCAGTGAATATGATGATTTAGTTTTGCTACTAACATTAGATATGATCAAAAATAAATATTATTTAGACTTTTACCAGAGATAAGTATCAAACTAACTAAACTGATAATGGTTTAGTTTTTTTGCTTTTTAAGTCTCAAAATTTGAGACAAATTCCAAAATAAAAAAATTGGTTCAATAAAAGAAATCAATGTGATTTTAAAAAGTAAGAAAGCGATTTCATTAGTGATATGATAGAGGCAAGGAGGAAAGGTATAGATGAAAAAAGGAAAAAACATATGTGCCTCAGTAATTGCCTTGACATTAATGTTTAGTCAAGTAAGTACTAATTTTATTAATGTCTATGCAAATGAGACCGACGGGACTGTGGGAACAGTCATTGACAATAATCAATTAAATACTGAAAATGCCGCTACAGAAACGGTAACTGGAAATTATGAACAGGCAATCAGTGAAGTAACTTTCCCTAAATATGAAAGTGATGGCACTAAGGAAGATGTTCATGTTTCAGATTTATTAAAACAACACTTAGATACGACAAATTTAACTGGTGTTAAAAATGATAATAATCAAACTTTGACATTCAGTGATGTTCAATTAAAAGACGTTTACTTAAATTCAGAATACTTAAATGGGGTATCTGAAGCAGGTATTAGTTTCTACAACATGGTAAATTATTTTACTGATGTTAAACAAATAAAACAGATGTTAGATGCTAATCCAGGATATAGTGTCATTGATAGTGCTGGTAATGTTGTTGATAGCAGCTATATCGACGAATTATTAGGATTAATCAATCAAATCTTGAATTTTGATACATCAACAAACTTAAAATATGATTATGATTCAGTTTATGATAGTAATGTATTTGCCCAAAATCCAGAAGTAGGTGGAACAGATGTCATTGCTACTAGTGAAGCTGGAAATGTAACCCTTAAATTCCATATCGATTCACATGGTTGGTGGGGATATGATTTAGGTGCTGATGATTCAATTACTGGGTTAGTATTAGGATTTTCACAAGAGGAAATTGATGCTGATCATGCTGAACATGAAGGACCATTAACTCATGCATACGCAAACTTCTTTGCGATTGATATGCAGACAAAAGGTAATGGAAGCTGGTATATGTTAAGAAATACGGATTTGGAAAATCCAGTAATTTATGTCAGTGAAGATGGAAAAGAAGCCTTTATGATCGATGTTGACTTCTATGGTGAAAATGTTATTAATAAAGTAATCAAAGATGTCATTGGACCAGAATGTGAGTCTTTAAAGATTTTCTTAACTCATAATCATAGTGATCATGTCAATAACTTGGCTATCATTGCTCAAGATGAAAGATTAAAAGATATTACATCAATCTATTGGCCAGAAAATGAACCACATACGCAATTAGATGGAGTAGATTTAGTAACTTTATTTGGAGAAGATAAAGTAACGACCATCGCTGATGGACAAAAATTCAGTGTGGCTGACCATGAATTCCAATTTGTTGAAATTCCTGATGAACATACACCAGGTGGTGGACAATTAGCTGATTTAACTAATAATGTTTTATACAGTGGTGATACTTTAGGAGCTCAGGTTCATTTAGGAGGATCAACAGTAAGTTTATCATCATTAGACGGCTGGTTAGCTGGAGCTCAAAAGACAGTTAAATATATTGAAGATAACGATATTAATTACATTATTGGTGGTCATACTGGATATTTGAATAATCCAGCCTATGCATCATGGGTTGAAACAGCAATGCAATATGCTAAAAATCAATTTAACGCTGATCCATTATGGACAGGTGGTTTAGTAATTGTCGAAAATGGAGAAGTAGTAACTGGAGACCGTTTAGGAGAAATCTTTAGTAATGGATTATCAGATCGTGAAGAATTAAATGTTGCATCAGCTAATTTTAGAAATAATGTCACTTCTCAGGTTCAAGGAGACTATGAACAAGCAATCAGTGAAGTAACTTTCCCTAAATACGAAAGTGATGGAACTAAAGAAGATGTTCATGTTTCAGATTTATTGAAACAACACTTAGATACGACAAATTTAACTGGTATTAAAAATAGCACTAATCAAACTTTGACATTCAGTGATGTTCAATTAAAAGATGTTTACTTAAATTCAAAATACTTAAATGGGGTATCAGAAGCAGGTATTAGCTTCTATAATATGGTAAATTACTATACTGATGTTTTACAAATTAAACAGATGTTAGATGCTAATCCAGGATATAGTGTTGTTGATAGTGCTGGTAATGTTGTTGATAGCAGTTATATTGATGAATTATTAGGATTAATCAATCAAATCTTGAATTTTGATACATCTACAGATTTAAAATATGATATGGATTCAGTTTATGATAGTGAGGCATTTGCTCAAAATCCTGAAGTAGGTGGAACTGATGTTATTGCTACTAGTGAAGCTGGAAATGTAACTTTTAAATTCCATATCGATTCTCATGGTTGGTGGGGATATGATTTAGGTGCTGATGATTCAATTACTTCTTTAGTATTAGGATTCTCACAAGAAGAAATTGATGCTGATCGAGCTGAACATGAAAGTCCAATTACTAGAGCTTATGGAAACTTCTTTGTTATTGAAATTCCTACTGCTGGTAATGGAAGTTTATACATGTTAAGAAATACCGATTTAGAAAATCCTATTATTTATGTTAATGAAGATAAAACGGAAGCCTTTATGATCGATGTTGATTTCTATGGTGAAAACGTTCTTAATAAAGTAATCAAAGATGTTATTGGACCAGACTGTGAGTCTTTAAAGATTTTCTTTACTCATAATCATGGTGACCATGTTAATAACTTAGCTGTAATTGCTCAAGATGAATACTTAAGTGATATTGCCACAGTATATTGGCCAGAAAATGAGCCACACACTCAATTAGATGGAGTTGATTTAGTAACTTTATTTGGAGAAGATAAAATTGTTGAAATCGCTGACGGACAAAAATTCGAAGCAGCTGGACATGAATTCCAATTTGTTGAAATTCCTGATGAACATACTCCAGGTGGTGGGCAAGTTGCAGATCTAACTAATAAAATCTTATATAGTGGAGATACTTTAGGAGCTCAGGTTCATTTAGGAGGAACAACAGTTGGTTTATCATCATTGGATGGATGGTTAGCTGGAGCTCAAAAGACAGTTAAATATATCGAAGATAACGATATTAATTACATCATTGGTGGTCATACTGGATATTTAAACAACCCAGCATTCGCATCATGGATTGAAACAGCAATGCAATATGCTAAAGATCAGTTGGCAGCAGATGCTTCATGGGCTGGTGGTTTAGTAATTGTTGAAAATGGAGAAGTAGTAACTGAAGATCGTTTAGGAGAAATCTTTAGTAATGGATTATCAGATCGTGAAGAATTGAATGTTGCATCAGTTAATTTCAGAAATGATCTACAAACTGAAGAACCTGGTCAAGATGAACCTGGTCAAGAAGATCCGGGACAAACACCTGGTCAAACACCAAGCGGTGATAATCAAAATCCAGGTACAACTGATGATAATACTCAAACTCCTGCAGGTACTGTAACTCCTCAAAACAATCAAAATACGGCAGTAAAAACAGGTGATAATACTACTATGGAATTAAGCCTATTAGGATTGGCTGGAGCTGTAGCAGTATTGACAGTATTAAAGAAAATGCGTAAATTTAATTAGTTGTATTAAGCACTTCTAGTAAATGGAAGTGCTTTTTATTTTGATAAATGAATAATGGTAAAAGAAAATGTGGTATAATTTAAGTACTAGATAGGAGGTTTTTTTATGAAAGTAAGAAAACATTATATATTTAAAGGTCGGGTTCAGGGCGTTGGCTTTCGCTTTAGTACTTATCAAATAGCCCAACAACTTGGACTTACTGGCTGGGTTCGTAATTTATATGATGGAACGGTCGAAGCTTGTTTTCAGGGTGAAGAAGAAACAATTAAACAGTTAGTCGATGAGTTAAACAAGATTAGATATATTAGAATAGATTCGATGGATATCGAAGATTTAGATGTATTACCATCAGAAAAAGCTTTTAATATCGGATTTTAAAAATGATTAAAATAGGGATTATTTCCGATACTCATAATGTCTTAAAAGAGGAAGTAATAGCTGATTTAAAAACGTGTGCTTATATTATTCATGCCGGAGATTTTGTCAAAAAAGAAATACTTGATCAGCTAAAAGAAATAGCGCCGGTTTTTGCAGTTAAAGGTAATAATGATCAACTTGATTTAAAGGAAGAAGAATTATTTGAAATTGCGGGTTATCAATTTTATCTGGTGCATCAACTGAATACCGCCAAGAACGTAGATTTCTATATTTATGGACATTCTCATCAATTGGCTTGTTATCAAAAGGGGAAAACATTGTATTTAAATCCGGGTGGTTGTGGTCGTCGTCGTTTTTCTTTACCATTAACGTATCTTGTCTTATATTTACAAGATAATAATTATCGAATTGAAATTAAAAAAATTCCCACAAATAAAGGTAGTTAGTAAATAACTACCTTTATTTATTGGTAAATTGTGGCAAGTATTCTTTATGGGCTTCGATCAGTTCATCAACAACGATGTTTGCTAAAGCATCACTAGGACATAATGGATTAATATTTAAAGCGGTAACTGCCAGGTCACGATTACCAGTGACTGCAGCTTCACATACTAAGCGTTCAAAAGTTTTCATCATGTGAACATAACCGCTGATTGGTAATTTCAATGGTCCAGTAGCGATTGGTTTTGGTCCATCAGCAGTAATTCGACAAGCTATTTCAACAGCACTGTCATATGGTAAATCAGCAATAGCACCATTGTTTCTAACATCAACATATTGAATATCACCAGTATTATTATAGATAGATTGGATCAAGTTGCAGGCAGCATCTGAATATTTGGCTCCACCGCGCATTTCTAATTGTTTTGGTTTGACATCTAGGTCCTGGTGACTATATAATTCAAATAATTCTTCTTCAGTCTTACTAACAACTTCACCACGAACAGTACCCGTTTTAAATTGTTCTTGTTCTTCTGCTAGCTGTTCTTTAGTATAGAAGTAGTAATTATGATATGGACATGGAATAGCGTTTAATCCTTTGATAAAAGAAGGTGAATATGGTAATGAAACAAAGTTTTTCATTTGAATGGTATCTTCTTCTTTTAAATTAGCATATTGATTTAATAATTGTTCAAAGCAAGATTCTCCATTAACAAATACGTCAGTGGCAAAGATAAAATGGTTAACTCCTTGAATCTCCATTGTAACGTCTTTTTCATCAGCTTGTAACATTTTTGCAAAACCGCTAACCATATTTACTGGTACATTGCAAAGCCCAATTGCTCGCTTAAAATCAGTATAACGATAAATAGCTTCAGTTACCATTCCAGCCGGGTTAGTAAAGTTAATTAACCAGGCATCAGGACAAATTTCTTGAATATCTTTAACGATATCTATGATAACCGGGATCGTTCTAAATGCTTTAAACATTCCTCCAGCACCGTTAGTTTCTTGTCCGATCATTCCATGAGAAATAGGAATTCTTTCATCTAAAATACGCGCTGGTAAACGCCCGATACGCATTTGAGTTGTAACAAAATCAGCTCCTTTTAATGCTTCTTTTCGATCATATGATAGAGTAACTTTCATTGGTAATCCGGCTTTTTTAACCATTCTTTGAGCTAAAGCCCCAACAGTTTCTAATTTTTCTTTCCCTTCAGGAATATCAACTAAACATAATTCTTCAATTGGTAATGTATCATAACGATTAATAAATCCTTCAACTAATTCGGGAGTATAACTACTACCACCACCAATAGTAACGATTTTTACGGCTTTCTTTTTATTCATAACGCGTCTCCTTTACATCATTTTTTATTTACAACTAGATTATACAAGCTAAGAATTAAAAAACAATCGTGACAACTTATAACTATACTAGTACAGTTTATGATATAATCATTGTATAGAAAGTAAAGGAATGAAAGCTATGAAACAATATGAAAAAATAGTTGCTGATATTAAAACAGCTATAACTAATAAACAATATTTACCTGGTGATAAACTCCCGTCATTACTAACCATGGCTAATAAATATCAAGTTAGTAAAGGGACAGTCTTAAAAGCCTATGAAACTTTGGAAAAACAATGTCTGATTTTTTCAAAACCCCAAAGTGGTTTTTACTTGGCCGATGGAATTCATAGTGATTCTAAAGCCTTAGATGGATATCATCTTGAAACTGGTAATCCTCAGGTTAATTCCCATCTCTTCAATGAAATGAAACAATGCTTAAACATTGCAGCTGAATTATATTCATTTAAAACCTTAGATACCACTGTCAGAGGGGTTGATAGTTTAAATGAATTATTACCGGATTATTTAGCTTTAGATGCCATTTATACTAAACCTGATAATATTTATCTAATTCAGGGGATTATGCAGATGTTAACTATTTTTACTAATAGTCCTTTTCCTAATCATAAAGATATGATTTTAATTGAAGAACCGAGCTATTCATTTTATATTAAGTATCTAAAAAAGATGCAGGTTCCTGTTAAGGTGATCAAAAGAAATATTCATGGGATTGATTTAAAAGAATTGGAGCGGATTTTTAAAGAAGAACCGATCAAATTTTTTTATACTATTTGTCGTCATCATAATCCTTTAGGAACTTATTATGATCATCAAACCCGTAAAAAAATCATGGAATTAGCAATCAAATATGATGTTTACATTATTGAAGACGATTACTTTAGTCATTATGATCAAATTCCTAAATATTTACCACTGTATTATTTTTCTAATCGAGATCATTGTATCTATTTACGCAGTTATACTAAAACGATTCCTTTTATTAGAATCGGGATTGCTGTTGTCCCTGATGATTTTATCGAAGTGATGGATCAAATCAGTGAATTATCATATTATTATTCATATCATATGCCGTCACTTGTTTCACAAGCCACATTAGAAGCGTATATTCGTAGTAATATTCATCAATATCAATCGAAAATTATTACTAAAGAAATCCAAAAAAAACGACGTTTGATAAAACAAATTACTAGTCACTGGGACCAAAACTTAGTCCCTTTAGTTTCTGGAACATGTGGTTATTATTGTTCAATTACATTGAATAATAAGATAGATGTCACAAAATTAATCAGAAGATTAGCACAAGAAAAGATTTATGTTGCTAGTAATCAAAGCAGTTTTTATGGTGATAATTATGATAATAGTATTCGGTTTAGTCTTTCGCGAGTTGAAGAAGGAGAGTTAAAAATTGTTTTGAACCGATTTTATGAAATTGTTCTTGAACTAACAAATAATTAAGGCTTAATCGCCTTTTTTTAATTTGACAATAACTAAGATATTTCTTATAATTTTTCCGAAAACTAACTAAATATTTAGGAAACGAAGTTAATATCGATAATAACTAGGTAGTTAATCTTGAGTTAATAGTAACTTAAAATTAGTTAATTTAATGATAAAATGTTAACTAAAAAAGTTAGCTTTTAAAACTGATAAATATGTCGTTATTTTAATAATTAAAGATTCCTAAAGGATGGTGAACAATAATGAAAACAAACTATGGTCGCGATATTAGTAAATTGGCCAATCAGATCAAACGTCAGATTAATCTATTGATTACTAAAATTGGTTTACCTGGGGCCCAGGGACGGACACTTCATTTTCTGGCTGCTCATCAAGATGAAGATATGTATCAAAAAGATATTGAAGAAGAATTTAATTTACGCCCATCAACAGCTACTGGTTTATTGCAGGCATTGGAAAAAGAAGGGTATATCCATCGTTATAGCTGTAAGGAAGATGGCCGACTAAAAAAGATCGTATTAGACAAAAAAGCTGATGATATTGCCAGACAAGCCAATGATGATTTGTTGCGATTAGAAAAAAAGCTGCTTGAAGGAATTGATCCCCAGGATTTAAAAGTATTTGAGCGAGTTTTGCAACAAATGTTTGATAATATCAAGTTATAATCACGATGACATATTTTACCAAAATCATTATATATTTTTCAAAAATTATGATTAATTATAACGATAATTTTAAACTATACTTACAACTGTAGTCAGGATATTTTATAGTTTTTTCAATCCTTCCCCTAACATAGACTACAAAATAAATATTATTACATAGATTTAGAAAAGGTTAAAATTAATTACGGTTGATTTTAACCTTTTCTTTTTAGATTAATGACAATTTTGTAAGTTTATGTAATTTATATCAATGGTAAAATAATAGATAAACTGCTATATTAGTAATATAAAAGGCAAAAGAGGTAAGAAAATGAAAAAGATAATTATTCGTTTAATAATAATTTTAATATTAGTAACTTTAGTGTTTACTGGCGTTTATGCCTATCGAGGATATCAGGTTTATGAAGATGTTATTGAAGAAGAAAGCATTGAACAAAGAGTAGCAACGCTTCAAAGTAAAGAAGATTATGTAGCTTTAGATGATATTGCCGATGTTTATAAAGAATTAGTTGTTGCCAGTGAAGATCATCGTTTTTACTCACACCATGGGGTTGATTATATTGGATTAGCTAGAGCTTTAGTAACTAATCTAGTGACTTGGTCTTTTAAAGAAGGTGGTAGCACTATTACGCAACAGCTGGCTAAAAATCTTTGTTTGTCGTTTGAAAAAAGTCTTGATCGTAAGTTTGCCGAAATGTATATTGCCTGGAAGTTGGAAGATGAATATAGTAAGGATGAAATTTTAGAAATGTATCTAAATATTACTTATTTAGGTGAAGGTAATTATGGGATTAAAGCTGCCTGTAACTATTATTATCATATTGAACCAAGTCAATTGAACCAGCAGCAAGCTGAACAATTAGTAGCAACATTAAAAGCTCCTAGTGTAAATAATCCATCGACAATTAATCAATAATACTTGACTTAAAGTCAACTTTAGACGTTATAATATTATAGATATAAAAAGGTAGGTAGAAAAATGGAAGTTGTAGTAATAGATGGTCAAGGTGGCGGAATTGGCAGCAGTGTGATTGAAATCTTGAAAAAAGAATTAGCGGATATCTATATTGTGGCCATTGGGACCAATAGCGCCGCTACTAATCGAATGAAAAAAGCTGGAGCTGATGTAGTAGCTACTGGTGAAAACGCCATTATTTATAATGCTAAAAATGCTAAAATAATTATTGGACCAATCGGTTTTGTTTTTGCTAATTCAATGTATGGAGAGGTTTCACCGGCCATGGCACAAGCAATCAGCTGTAGTGAAGCCACTAAATATTTTATTCCTGTTAGTAAATGTTCTGGTCATGTTTTAGGAGTTGCCAGCAAGTCAATTCAAGAATATATTAAAGAATTGGTAACAATATTAAAATAACGGAGTCAAAAGTAATGGAAATATTATATATTGATTGTAGCTGTGGTATTAGTGGTCATAAGCTAGTTGGTGCATTATTAGATTTAATCGATGATGCTGATTATTTATTAGCGGAATTGAAAAAATTAAATTTAGATGATTGTTTCTTGCAGGTAGAACGTAAAACTAAACAAGGAATTAGTGCTAATGTTGTTGAAATATCTTTAGATGAAGATGGTGGTCAACTCTATCAATATGATACAATTATAAAATTGCTTGATCATAGTGATTTTAATGATACAATCAAAAAATTAGCTATTCAAATTTTTAATCGAATGGCTAAAGCAAAAAGTCAGTTATCTGATGTAGCTGTTAAACAATTAGAATTTAAAAAAAATAATATTTTAGAATCATTGATATTGATAGTTGCTGTGGCAATCTTAATTGATAAAATTAATCCTGATAAGATTATCAGCAGTGTTGTAAATGACGGTTGTGGTTTTGAAAATACTGGTAAAAGCTTTTTGCCAATCCCATTACCACTAACTACTCAAATTTTTGCTGATAGCTCAGTTATCTTGCAACAAATTGCTGTTAAGGGAAAACTGGTAACTCCAACTGGGGCAGCTATTATTAGTGAATTGACTGATTGCTTTCAACCAATGCCAGCGATGAAAATCAATCAAACTGGTTGGGGGTTTGGTAACCAGACTGTTAAAATCTTAGATATGGTCAAAGTTTCATTAGGAAGTGTTGTTCAAAATAATGATGAAATCATTGTTTTAGAAACTAATATCGATGATACTACCAGTGAAGTATTAGGTTATACGTCACAATTATTATTTGAACATGGGGCATTGGATGTTTTCTTTACACCAATCTATATGAAAAAAATCGTCCCGCATATCGTTTAAGTGTTGCGTGTAAAGAAGAAAAGTTAGAAACAATGCAAAATATTATCTTTAAAGAAACGACGACAATTGGAATGCGTTATCGTCGCGAACAGCGTAAAATATTAAGTCGTAAACAAGTATTTATTGATAGTCCTTATGGTAAAGTAATGGCTAAAGAAGTTATCTTTGATGGCCAAAAATTTGTCTATCCGGAATTTGAGGATGTTAAACGAGTTGCTCAGGCTACGGGCTTAGCTTTTAAAGATATTTATCGATCTCTAGTTAAATAGCTAGAGATTTGTTTTTGAAAAACGTTAAATTATTTACGAATTTATAAAAATGTGTATAATAAAAACTAAAGTCTAAATTTATATGGGGGTGAAAAATTGGATAACTATTCTTCAAAAATTAGAGCAATACTTTTATTAGCCTGGCCAGCTATAATTCAAGAAGCCATGAACGTAGTTGTGTCCTATGTCGATACCGCGATGGTTGGGGTTTTAGGTGCTAATGCATCGGCTGCTGTTGGTTTAACTTCATCAGTGACTTGGCTGGTTACCAGTGTTGCTATTGCCATTGGAGTAGGAATATTGGCAGTCTGTGCTCAGGCAGCTGGAGCTAATGATCGTAAAAAAGTCCAGCGAACTAGTCAGCAGGCAATTTTCTTTACTTTGATTGTCGGAATTTTGTTAACGATTATTTGTGTTACGGTTTCACCGTTTTTACCCGGCTGGTTAAATGGTGATAAATCAATCCGCCATGATGCTTCAATGTATTTTATGATTATTTCTATTCCATTGTTGTTTAGATCCACTGTTTTGATTTTATCATCGGTTTTACGCAGTGTTCAGGATATGAAAACACCGATGTTAATAAGTTTATATATGAATTTAATTAATATTGTAATTAACTTTTTCTTGATTTATCCAACTCGTGAAATTATGGGAATAACGGTTTATGGGGCTGGTTTAGGTGTTGAAGGAGCGGCAATTGCTACAGCAATTTCATTTGTTGCCGGTGGTATTATGATGTTTCGACGCTACTATAAAAATGAATATTTTAATTTTAAACAAACTGGTTTTCATTTTTATCCTTCAGAATTTAAAGAATGTTTGACTATTGGTATACCGGTAGTTTTAGAACGTGGAGTTATTTGTTTAGGACATGTTACTTTTTCTTCATTGATAGCTCGCTTAGGGGTAGTTCCATTTGCAGCCCATACGATTGCAATTCAAGCAGAACAAGCTTTCTATATTCCCGGCTATGGATTCCAAAGTGCAGCTTCAACTTTAGTTGGTAATGCTATTGGTCAAAAAAGCGAAAAGAGAGTTAAAGAGATAACTTATATGATCAGTGCTATTACAATGTCATTGATGATTGTTTGTGCAATTGCATTATTTGTCTTTGCTGAAAGTTTAATGGGGATTTTTACTCCTGATCCGGAAGTTATTCGTTTAGGAGCACGTGTTTTAAGAATTGTTTCGGTTTCAGAACCAATTTATGGAATTTTAATTATTCTAGAAGGAACCTTTAATGGAATGGGGGATACCAAAGCACCATTTACTTTTTCACTATTTACGATGTGGGGAATTAGAGTTTTTGGTTCTTGGTTGATGATTAATATCTTTACTCAAGGAATTGAAGCGGTTTGGATCATGATGGTAGCTGATAATGTGACTCGTTGTTTTTTATTAGCACGAAGATTTTTAAAAGGAAACTGGAAATATCGAATTGAAAGCGAGCATTAACTCGCTTTAATAATAATTTTACGCCGAGGTTTTTGACAATGTTTTTCAAAATCCAAAGCTATATCATTCATTGTTATTAATTCATCTTTTTGATAGTAAAATTGCTGGATAGTATCATTTTGACAATCATATTCATAAATATGATCAACACAGTTAATAAATACATGATCATAAAAACTATTAACCATTGAATGAGATTTAAAAAAATCTAACAACATACTTTCTGGTAAATTATGACAATGAGAAAAAATATAGAGAGCATTATGATCATAACGTTGATAATTTTTGCTCTTTTTTTCTTTACGATTAATGGCATTTTCAATTTTTTGCATCACAAATTCTAAATCAGCTTCCAGATGATCAAAAGGGTTGATTTTTAAAATCGCATAAAGAGGCTTTTTAATATCGGCAACTGCTTCTTCAGGTGTTAAAGCCTGAGTAACCTCAATACCATAATTAAGAGTTTCGATTCTTAAATCGGGTCGATCGTCCTGGATAATTTGCTTACTGTTAATACTTAAAATTTTAGCTAGTGTCAAAGCAGCATATTTTTCAAAATAGTTTTTACTATATGTCTCTTTCATTTTAATCCTCATCTGTAATAATATTGTTATCAAATATTATAGCATATAAGCAATTATTTTCATAATTTGAAATGGCATTTTATTGCGATAAAAGTAGCTAACTGCTATACTTTTGATAAAGAATTAGACAAGGAGATATAAAACAAATGAAAAAAGCAGTAATATTTGATATGGACGGATTAATGATTGATAGTGAGCGAGTAACTTATGAAGAATATTGCCGTAAGTTAGCAACTTTGAATTTAACTTTCGATGAAGATACATATCGATTATGTTTAGGAAAAAATAAAGCCGGAATCTGTCAGGTTTTTATTGATCATTTCGGTGATGATTTTCCAATGACAGAAGTATGGGATGATGTTCATGTTTGGATCG
Source organism: uncultured Thomasclavelia sp. (assembly GCF_944324745.1). Classification (GTDB taxonomy): domain Bacteria; phylum Bacillota_I; class Bacilli_A; order Erysipelotrichales; family Coprobacillaceae; genus Thomasclavelia. The sequence continues at coordinate 33,526 of NZ_CALUXO010000070.1, forward strand.
ATGAACGTTTAGCTAAAGAAGTGCCTTTAAAAGATGGATTAATTGATTTATTAAAATATCTAAAAAATAATAATTACAAAACAATAGTAGCTACAAGCAGTGCTCGCATTCGAGTTGATCAGATATTAAAAAACGCTGCAATTACTGAATATTTTGATGATAGTATCTGTGGTGATGAAGTTGCTCATGGCAAACCAAATCCAGAAATCTTTTTAACAGCTTGTCAAAAATTAGGAGTAACTCCACAAGAGGCTTTAGTACTTGAAGATAGTGAAGCCGGTATTTTAGCGGCTTATAATGGTAATATTGATGTTATTTGTGTTCCTGATATGAAATATCCAGAACCAGCATATCAAGAAAAAACAACAAAAATTGTCAAATCGTTACATGATGTAATTGATTATTTAGAAGATAATAAATAGTTATAAATGAATATGATTTGTCTAAGTAAGATAAATCGTATTTTTATATAGAGAATTATATCTTACTTTACATTTTAGTTAAATGAGATAAAATAAAATTGTTGTAAAGCAGGTGAGATTATGGAAAGTACAGTAACTAAATTTTTTGATGATTTATATATTATTGATGATAATCGCGTAAGAGCATTTTTGATTGTTCAAGAAGATCAGGCTCTTTTAATTGATACTGGTTTTAGTGATAGTGATTTTGTCTTAAAGGCCAAAGAAATTACCGATTTACCCCTTAAAGTGGTTTTAACTCATGGTGATTTAGATCATAGTGGAAACTTAAAATACTTTGATCAATGTTATCTCCATCCAGATGATCGTTCATTGATTAAAGACGAGATCCAATTTAATGATTTATTAGATGGTGATAAAATCATAATCGGTAATTATCACTTTGAGGTCATTTCTATACCTGGACATACTTATGGCAGCATTGCTTTATTAGAACGAAATAAAAAGCTGCTGTTACCAGGTGATAGTGTTCAAATTGGTCCTATTTATATGTTTGGAAGTCATCGTAACTTAGATTTATATTTTCAAAGTTTACAGAAACTTTTAAGTTATCAAGATGATATTGAAACTATTTTGCCTAGTCATCATCAATATCCATTGTCCAATGAATATATTAAGTATTGTTTAGATGATGCCAAGTTATTAAAAGCTAATAAATTAAAAGGAACTAAGCATCCAACGATGCCATGTTGTCAATATGATGGAAAACATGTTTCATTTTATTATTAAGAAGTGGAGGAATTTAAAATGTTAGAAGTAGGAACTAAGGCGCCAGATTTTACATTATTAGATCAAAATGGTCAGGAAGTAAGTTTAAGTCAATTTAAAGGGAAAAAAGTAATCCTATATTTTTATAGTAAGGATAATACACCAGGTTGTACTAAACAGGCCTGTAATTATGCTGAAAACTATCTGAATATCGAAGCTAAGAATGCTGTAGTTATTGGTATTAGTAAGGATAGTGTTAAATCACATGATAAATTTGCTCAAAAGTATCAATTGCCATTTACTATTTTAGCTGATCCAGAACTTGAAGTTTTAAAAGCTTATGATGTTTGGAAATTAAAAAAGATGTATGGGCGTGAATTTATGGGTGTTGTCAGAACTACTTATTTAATTGATGAACAAGGGACAATTATTAAAGCTTTTGGTAAGGTTAAAGCTGCCGAAGATGGAAACAAAATGTTACAGGAATTAACTGATTAATTGAATTTGGAGGAAAAAATGATTAAATTAATTGCTACCGATATGGATGGAACGTTTTTAGATTCTAATAAACAGTTTAGTCCAGAATTCATCGATATTTTTTATCAATTAAAAGAAAGAGGAATAAAATTTGTTATTGCCAGCGGGAATCAGTATTATCGTTTATATCAAAAATTTTTACCGCTCAGTGATCAGATGTATTTTATTGCTGAAAATGGCTGTTATATTGCTAAAGGAGCTACTGAGCTATATCATAATACCATTTCCAATGCCAATGTAAATCAGATCATTGCTGTTTTGCAGGATCATCCACAACTGCCAGTAATTATGTGCGGTCGTAAAGGAGCTTATATTTTAGACAAAAATAAAAGCTATGAAAGTTTGGTTAAGCTTCATTATTGTAATTATCAATTTGTTTCTTCATATGATCAAATTGATGATGAAATTATGAAAATATCAATTAATGATCCCGAAGGTAAGATTGAAGAAAAATTAGCGCTAGTAAAACCTCGCTTACCTGAAGAAGTAAAAATAGTAACGGCTGGAAATATCTGGATGGATATTCATAACAAAGAAATCAATAAAGGTATTGGAATGCGTTTTTTACAGGCTATTTATGAAATTGAACCAGATGAATGTATGGCTTTTGGTGATCAAATGAACGATTATGAATTATTGCAGCAGGTTAAATATGGTTATGCTATGGCCAATGCTGTTGACCCAATTAAAGAAATCGCCTATGGAATAACTCTTTCTAATGATGAACAAGGAGTAATAGTAAAAATTAAAGAAGTATTGGGCTTATAAAATTAAGTCTGTTTAATAAATACCAGGAGTACAGCATATAAATGTACTCCTGGTATTGTTATAGTTGAATTTTAGCGCTTATTGATAACTAAAGAAAGTTTACCGATAATTTTAAAACCAGCTTGGTTTTCTTGATTGATGACAATTGGAGAATATTCCGGATTAGCCGGTTGTAAGATAATACATTGATTACTATTATCACGGTAAAATTTCTTACATGTAGCAACATTATCTTCAATCGTGAAACATCCAATATCACCATTTCTTAAATGATTGATTTTTTCAAAAACGATCAAATCACCAGGATTGATATTTTCATCAATCATACTATCACCATTAGCGTATTGACAGAAATATTCTTTATGAGGGGATAATAGTGATTCTGGCAGCGAAATATATTCATCAATATTATCATCCACGAACATCCCGGTTCCACAGCTGACATCATTATATAAAGGAATAACGAGGGAATCACTTACTAATGGCTGATTATCAGTTTCAAATCCTAAAAAATACGAAGGGGAAACATTAAAAATTTCAGATAATTTTTGAATCGTTTCTTTTTTTAAGTTAGAAACCCGGTTATTTTCATATTTGGCAACAGCCGATTTTTTAACCCCTAATAAGTTTCCTAATTGTTCCTGGGTCATTTTATGTTCTTTTCTTAGTTTTTTTATTCTTTCACCAGTCATCATCGTTTTTTACCATTCCTTTCTTTAATTATCTTGTGTCTTAATTTTACTATTTATTTACTTGCTATGCAAGATAAAAAAAGATAAAGTGTCTTAAAAAGATATTTTTGTTGACAAACAATAAAAATGGGTTTATATTAAAAGTGTCTTAAAAAGATACATTTAATGTAATGATAGATAAAAGATGAATGGTAAGAAACTTTAAGGGGGATTTACAATGGAGAAGAAAGAATTAAATTTAAGTGGTCGTGGTATATTAACTATTTTAACGGGAATAGTAATTTTGGGGTCAACAATAGCTAGTTTAAGTGGTTATTTGTTAGATTTAATTTTATTATAATTTTGAGGTGAATCTTAATGAAAAAAGAATCTGATTCTAAAGTAAAAGATGAATTAGATTATGATAATCATATTGTTGAATATGATAAACAGTATATTGATAATTCAAATGCTCAAGCAAAATCAGTCACTGACTGATTTTTTTTTAATCTAAATTAGAAAAAATCCGCGTTATAACAATCATTTTGGTAAAATGGAATAAAAGAGGTGGCAGTAATGATTGAATTTTACCAGGCTAAAAAAGAAAATATCGATTTATTAGTGAAAATTAGAGTCCGTGATCTAGAGATGTTTTCAAATCAGAAAATAGAGTTAGAAACAATAAAAAATATTAGACGCTTTTATCTTAACAAACTTAATGACCATTCTTTGATCACATTATTATGTTATAAAAATAGGGAACTAATTGGTTCAGGAACCATTTATTTTTATGATGTAATTCCTTCAAATATTAATTCAAAGGGAATTATGGGCCAAATAACTAATGTTTATATTGATGAAAACTATCGACATCAAGGAATTGGGACCATGTTAATAAGGCAATTATTAGAATTAGCACAACCTAGGTGTAATGTTGTATGTCTTAATTCTTCAAAAGAAGCCTTAAAATTATATCAAAAATGTGGTTTTGAGTTTAAAGATAGGTATATGATTAAGTATATAGATGGAAATGATGGTTAACTTACTGGTCACATATATTGGCTAGAGATTGGGAGGGATGATCATGGATGAGTTTTTACAAGAAATAAATGCAGCTATTTATATGAAATGGATCTTGCTACAAAATAATGATCATGATGTAGAAATTATAAAAGATCAAGATGATGATAAGATAATAATTATTAAAAATACAATCGTAGAGGGAAAGATTATTTTTTATGGAAATGGAATATTCGAAGAAGAATTGACTGACCGGTTAACTAATAAGAAGATTTTTTATCTTCATTTTCAGTTAACTTATATGAATCATGCCATTGAATTGTTTAAAGAAATGCTCAACTGCGCCAAAGAGGCAACCAGTCGACCAATGGTTCAAGTTTTATTGTGTTGCAGTGGGGGATTAACGACCACTTTGTTTGCCTGTCAAATGCAAGAATTAGCTGATTTAGAAAGCTTTCCATATAAAATTGAAGCCACTGGATATTCGTGTTTATTTGAACGTGCTGGGGAATATGATATCATTTTGTTAGCTCCACAAGTGGCTTATATGTTACCTCAAGCTAAAAGAAGATTACCGGATAAGGAAGTTATGGTAATTCCAACTAAGATTTTTGCTACCAATGATTTTTCTGGAGCCTTAAAATTAGTTTATGACTGGAATCAAAGCAAGGAGGAAAGCTAAATGAATATGAAAGATACTCGGAATTTAAGAGACCAAAATCGTGATAAAATATTAGCGGTTTTTATGGAACGGGAGTTGTGCACCAAAAATCAATTGGCATTGGCTTCATCTTTGACTCTTACGACAGTGGACAATATTTTGCAAGAATTAATTGATGATAATAAAGTAAAAAAGGAGATGCTTAAAGATAATGATAAAATAACTGAATGTTATTCATTAAATAAAGATTTTTGTCGTTTTTTGACTATCTCAATTATTAAAGAATTTCGACGAGTTAACATAATTTATCGAATTAGTAATTTAGCTGATGAGATAATTTATAGCGATGAAGTAATCAAAAAAGTTGTAAAAATTAATGATATTTATGATGTAATTAATATTGTTTTAGTACGATTCGATAATATTAAAGTAATTGGGATTAGTATTCCTGGAATTATAAATGATGGTAAAGTGACATCGACGGGATTAGTAAATTTTAATGATATTGATTTATATTTACTGTTGAAAAATAAATATGATCAAAAGATAATTTTAGGTAATGATGTCAATGTTGCAGCAATAGGGTTTTATTTAACACAGGAAAGTTATCAAAATGTTTGTTTATTATTTCAGCCTGGAGATGGCTATGGTGGGGTTGGAACAGTTATTAATGGACAATTATTAACGGGTAAAACTAATTGTGCCGGTGAAGTTCAATATTTACCTTTAAGTAATGAAGATCAACTAAAGCTTCTACAAACACCTGATGGTACAATTGAATTATTGAGTAAAATTGTGGCTTGTTTAACTGCTATTGTTAATCCTGAAATTGTAGCTATAAGTTGCACTAATTTAGAAAAAGCCAGTGATTTAGATGATTGTTTAGCTACAATGATACCCGCCAAGTATTTGCCAAGAATAGTGAAAATAACTAATTTAAGTAAATATGTTTTAAATGGGTTGCAATATATTTGTAAAGAGTCGTTAAAAATGAATTATTTAAAAGAAAAATAAGTGAATTTATAATGGGAATTTGAAAATACTAAGGGATTTTGTTTATAATAGATTGTGGTGATATTATGTTGGAAAAGGATATTGAATTATTAATGATTTGCTTAAGTGAGTATATTAAAGATATTGATGGTGAACAATTCAAAAAATTGTTTTTGGGTTATGTGGAATATATGGCTAGAAATTATGGTCAAGATTGTCTGATAGATGAATATGGTGAAATGATGATTAAGGTTAAACAATTTGTTACCAATCATAATTTAGATTTAGATAGCTTAACACCATATAAACGTAATGTTTTATATCATTGGATACGTGATGATTATGACAGACAGGATATTTTAAATTTATATTATTTTGATGAAAAAGTTAATGCTTTAGAGTGCTTTATTGATACAATTAATGAAAAGTACCAATAAATGATTGCAAAAAAATAAATATTTGATATGATGATAGAGAAATGAGGTGGAAGGATGTATAAATTTTCTTGCTAAAAATTTATTTGCAGTAAGTTATTTACTGTTTTTGTGCGCAAGAAAATATATCCTTTATTATCATATCTTAATCAAGTTTATCTTTTCTAAGATTTTTTAGGCTACAAGAATATATTTTCTTGTAGCCTTTTAACTTGGAGGGGATATAAATGTCGTTATTAGAAATAAAAAATTTAACATTTAGATATGATAATCAAATTGAAGAATTATTTAATAATATAAGTTTTCAAATCGATACTAATTGGAAACTGGGTTTAATTGGTTGTAATGGTAAAGGGAAAACAACTTTGTTAGAACTGCTACAAAATAAATATTCTTATCAAGGTTATATTACACCTGGATTTGTATTTGATTATTTTCCATATCATATTAAAGATCCAAATCAGATAACGATTAGTATCATCAATCAAATCGGAGATTTTGAACGATGGGAGATAGAAAGAGAATTATCACTTTTAGAAGTGAATGAAGATGTATTGGAAAGGCCTTTTAGTACTTTGTCTAATGGTGAACAAACTAAAGTAATGCTGGCAGCATTATTTTTAAAAAATCACGATTTATTATTAATTGATGAACCAACTAATCATTTAGATTTATCAGGGCGAATAGCTTTAAGTAATTATTTAAAAAGAAAACGCAGTTTTATTTTAGTAAGTCATGACCGAAATTTCATTGATAATTGTGTAGATCATATTTTAGCTATAAATCGTAATGATGTTGAAATAATCAAAGGTAATTTTACCACCTGGTATCAACAAAAAAATGATCAAGATAACTTAGAATTGAAGCAAAATGAAAAACTGACCAAAGAAATTAAACGATTAAAAGAAGCCTCAAAACAAAATAGCTTATGGTCTGATAAAGTCGAAAAAAGTAAGAATACTCGAATATCGGGATTAAAACCAGATAAAGGTTATATTGGGCATAAAGCAGCTAAAATGATGCAACGTTCTAAAAATGTAGCCCGTCGTCAGCAAAGAGCAGTGGAAGAAAAAAAGCAGTTACTAAAGAATATTGAAGTGATTGAATCACTAAAAATTAATTGTTTGGCTTATCCTAAAAAACAGTTATGTAGTTTAAATGATGTTTCTCTTTATTATGGAAATCGCCAAATTCTAGAACACATTAGTTTTACAATTAATCAAGGTGATCGTATTAATCTCTCTGGCCAAAATGGTAGTGGAAAGACTAGTATAATTAAATTGCTTTTAGCAGAAAATGATAATTATCAAGGTAATATTAAAATAGCAAGCAATTTAAAAATATCTTATTTGCCACAACAAGATGGTCTTTCTGGTTCATTATCAAAATATATCGACGAAAATCAATTGGATCCTAGTCTTTTTAAAACGATTTTAAGAAAAATGGATTTTTCACGCGAATTATTTAATCAGGATCTAAGCACATATAGTAAAGGACAAAAAAAGAAAGTGATGTTGGCCAAATGCCTTAGTACACCAGCTCATCTTTATATTATGGATGAGCCGTTAAATTATCTTGATATCTTTACAAGAATTCAAATTCAAGAGATGTTGCTTAAATATCAGCCTACTATTTTATTTGTTGAACATGATCAATATTTTTGTAGTCAAATTAAAACTAAAGAAGTAAAATTATAGATTATTTTAAATAATTATTGTAGAGTACAAAAAAGAATTATGGTTTACTCAGCCATAATTCTTTTTGCTATATAGAACCTTTTGATAACTTTTTATTTTTATAATCTACGCAACATTCATACCTTACTTCAAAACCCACATGTTATCAATCGGTTCTTTCATTAAAAAGGATTCGTTCTAAATTTGAATTGATGTCTCGTTCATCTTATTATTATTTAGATTATTTGGTATTTTGTAGAAAACAATTTAAATTATTAATCGAATAACTCTATTTTAAAATTACTCTTGATGAATTTTTGGAATCAATCCATTTTCCAAATCCAATTTTATAATCAAATTATTATATATATCAAAACTTTTACTATCATAATGATTTTAACTTTTTCTAATTAAATTATCACTCATGATTAATTCAGTTCGTTTATCATCATTAATTTAATAATTACTTTTTGCTTTAATTAACTCAATTACTGATTTCTATCAATTAATCAACTTTCTAATTATTAATTCATCTCTTTAATAATCTTTGCTCGATTACTAATCTGATTTTGATTTTCATTAAGTAAATCAGCTTTTTAATTATTAGTTCATTTCTTTAATAATCTTCACTTGATTACTAACCTGATTTTGATCTTCATTAAGTTAATCAGCTTTTTTAATTATTAATTCATATCTTTAATAATCTTTGCTTGATTACTAACTTGATCTTAATCTTCATTAAGTTAATCAGCTTTTTAATTATTAATTCATATCTTTAATAATCTTTACTTGATTACTAACCTGATTTTTGATCTTCATTAAGTAAATCAATTTTGATTATCAAGCTTTTTAATAACTAATTCCTTAATCTCTATTTTCAACTTTCTGATCAATTTTAATAGATTAGTTTTAATTATTAATCTTTGAACCAGCTTTTTGAATGTTTAGTAGACTAGTATTTGTTATTATGATGATTACTGGTTAATCACTTATTAATAATTTTATTAGCTTTTATATTCAATTGTTTTGATTATTTCTTTTATTATTGTTGTTAGAAATAATTTAATTATTTATGATTTTTGGATTTGTTTTTTAGAACTCTTCCTTTTATCTGTCTTAAATATATATCAAAAAAATCGTGATTTCAAGCGGCTTTCAAAAGTTGTTGTTTTTATTTATTTTTACTTGATTTGTAGTATAATTATATTTAGGGGAGTTTTTAAGTAAGGAGTGCGTCTGCGATGAGAAAACTGATTAAAATTTTGCTGATATTTACAGTGGTTTTTACGATTACTGCTTGTAACAAAAATGATACTAGTGATACTGTAAAAAATATTGATATTGAATGGAATAGTGATAATAATTTGGCAGATGTTATTAGGTTTAAAATTGAAGCAATTGATACTACTAAACAGATTACACCAGATGTGATTGGTGATTCATATACTTATTTTGGACCAGCTGATGAAAATAATTATTTAGTCGATTTAATATTATGGATGACTAATACTACTGATCAGGATATTCATCTTAATAGTTCTTTTTCGGGTTTATTTATTACTGAGGATACTAACTACAAAGCGGCTGTTTTATCATTGAATGATGATGGTACTATACTTTCTGATAGTGACTTATTGTCGGCTGGATCTACTAAAAAGATTCATTATTATGCTGAGATGCCAGAAAAATCTTTACAAAAAGAAATTGAATTTGAATTAAGTAATCAAAAGCAAGATTCAGACAAACAAGAGATAAGCCCAGTCTGTGCTTCTTTGAAATTTGAAGTTAATAAAACTAATAATAATTATGAGACTAAAAATATGGGTGAAGTTATTAATTTGGATGGTTATGCGGATGTTACTTTAACTGGAGCTAATATAATTAAAGAATTGCGTCCGGCTAGTCCTGCTGGACTGTATAATACTTATACAGTCCAACAAGAAAGTAATAGTTTAGTTGATTTTAGTGTTGTGATTAATAATATTAGTGGTAATGATATTAATGCTGGTAATGTTATCACAGCCAGATTGCTTGATGTTAATAGTAATTCATATCCGGCAACTGTAGTATACGAAGATGATAATCATAGTAATTTACAGAATGCTACATCAATTACGATAAAAAATAATCAAAGCGCTATAATTCATTATCTTTTTGAAGTTAGTGATGAGGTAGTTAATGAAAGTAAAAAGATTAGAATATCTTGGCAGGGAAATGTTTATTTAATTAATCTTTAAATCTAGTTTAAATACTAGATTTTTTATTTAAGATGAAGGGAAGGAAAATAATGGGAAAAAATAACGGTTTAATGATTAAAGGAAATATTTGGAAGCAATTAGTTATTTTTGCTATTCCACTATTAATAGGTAATTTGTTTCAACAACTTTATAATACAGTTGATAGTGTTGTTGTAGGTAATTTTATTGGTGATCAGGCTTTAGCTGCTGTAAATTCAAGTGGGCCAATTATTGACATGTTGGTGAGCTTTTTTACTGGCTTATCTTTAGGATCTGGAGTCTTGATTTCCAATTATTATGGTGGTCAAGATCGTCAAGGAGTTTTCTGTAGTGTTCATACAGCTATGGCACTAGGAATTGTTTTTAGTTTATTTGCTACAATAGTTGGAATCATTTTTACGCCAAGTATTCTTACTTTGGTTAAAGTTGATCCATCAGTAATTAATCAAAGCATTGTTTATCTTAGACTTTATTTTCTGGGGGTATCTGGTTTAATTATTTATAATATGGTCAGCGGTATTTTACGAGCAGTTGGTGATTCTAGACATCCGCTTTATTTTTTAATTGTTTCATCATTTATTAATGTTGTCTTAGATTTGTTGTTTGTAATTGTTTTTAAAATGGGTATTGCTGGGGTGGCAATAGCTACCTCAATTGCTCAAGTGGCTAGTGCTATTTTATCAATTTATATTTTAATTACTACTGTGGAAATTTATCGTTTACAGCCAAGAAAAATTAGATTTTATTGGAATTTTTTAAAACGAACGATTGAAATTGGTTTACCTAGTGCTTTACAAAATGCTGTAGTTTCTTTTTCTAATATTATTATGCAAACTAATATTAATGTTTTTGGAGCTTATGCCATGGCTGGTAGTGGTTCTTATACTAAAATTGATGGTTTTGTAATTCTACCAGTAATAAGTATGTCAATGGCTTTGACTACTTTTGTAGGTCAAAATAAAGGAGCTAATAATTACCAAAGGATTAAAAAGGGTGCTAGAACCGGTATCTTGATCAGTTGTGGGATTATTGTAGTTTTAAGTGTTGGAATTATTTTTACGACACCATATTTATTACATTTTTTCTCATCAAATACGGAAGTAATTAATTATGGTTTAATTATGATGAAGTGTTTAGTTCCTGGTTACATATTTTTAACTTTATCGCAAGCAATCTGTGGTATTTTAAGAGGGGTAGGTAAAACTAAGATTCCGATGATCGTATTAATTGGCTGCTGGTGTCTTTTTAGAGTCTTGTGGGTTATGATTACCGTAAGGTTATTCCATAATATTGTTTATGTTAATTTAGGATGGCCAGTATCTTGGGTTTTAAGTACCATTATTTTATTAGTTTATTATTATAAAGTTGATTGGATCAAAGATTAATTTAAATATTTTGAAAAAAGTTTAGCACTTGTATTGACAAAGTGCTAAAAAAGAATATAATAATTTTTAGCACAAGGGTGTAGCAAGTGCTAAAAGATAAAGGAGTGATTTAGATGATTAAGCCATTGCATAACAATGTTATTTTAAAAAAAGAAGAAGTAGAAAATAAAACATCAAGTGGAATTATTTTGACAACTGAAACTAAAAAGGAACCAGGTGTTGCTAAAGTTGTTGCATTAGGTCCTGATTGTAAAGCTGATATTAAAGAAAATGATAAAGTAGTTTATAAAGAATATTCAGGAACTAATATTAAAGTTGATGATGTTGAATATATTGTAATCGAAGAAAAAGATATTTTAGCTTGTATAGCTTAAGGAGGTAATTGAAGATGGCAAAGGAAGTTAGATTTTCAAGTGATGCTCGTAAAGCAATGTTAAAAGGGGTCAATACATTAGCTGATGCTGTTTGTATTACTTTAGGACCAAAAGGTCGTAATGTTGTATTGGAAAGAAGTTATGGTTCACCATTAATTACTAATGATGGTGTTAGTATTGCAAAAGAAATTGAATTAGAAGATAAATTTGAAAATATGGGTGCTAAATTAGTATATGAAGTAGCTAATAATACTAATGATGTAGCTGGTGATGGTACTACAACTGCTACTATCTTAGCTCGTAATATGATCGTTAATGGTATGAAAGCTGTTGACAAAGGATGTAACCCAGTATTAATGCGTGAAGGTATTGAGTATGCTAGTAAAGAAGTAGCTAAAACAATTTTAAAGAATTCACGTAAAGTAGAAACTAGCAGTGATGTTGCCAGTGTTGCTACAATTTCTGCTGGTAGCGAAGAAATTGGTAACTTAATTGCTGAAGCAATGGATAAAGTAGGACGCGATGGAATTATCAATGTTGATGAAAGCAGCGGATTTGATAATGAACTAGAGATCAGCGAAGGTATGCAATATGATAAAGGATATGTATCTCCATATATGGTTTCTGATCGTGAAAAAATGAATGTAGAATTAGAAAATCCTTATGTATTAGTAACTAATTCAAAAATCAATAATCTTCAAGAAATCTTACCAGTACTTGAACAAGTATTGAAAACAAATCAACCATTATTGATCATTGCTGATGATTATGAAAACGAAGTAGTTTCAACATTAGTATTGAATAAATTACGTGGTACATTCAATGTCGTAGCTACTAAAGCTCCTGGATTTGGTGATAACCAAAAAGAAATGTTACAAGATATTGCCGCATTAACTAATGCTAAATTCTACAATAAAGATTTAAATATGAAATTGGAAGATCTTCAATTAAATGAATTAGGTAGAATTAAAAAAGTAATCGTTGATAAAGATAGTACTACAATGATTGGTGGTAACGAAAACAACGCTGAATTAAAAGCACGTATTGATGAAATTAAAACACGTATCGCTTCAGCTGATAATGAACATGATAAAAAACAATTCCAAGAAAGACTTGGTAAATTAACTAATGGTGTTGCTACAATCAAAGTTGGAGCTACAACTGAAAGCGAATTGAAAGAAAAGAAATTAAGAATTGAAGATGCTTTAAATGCCACTAAAGCTGCTGTAGCTGAAGGTGTTGTAATTGGTGGTGGAGCTTGCCTAGTTGAAGCTTATAAAGAATTAAAACCAGTTCTTAAAAATGATAATGTTGATGTTCAAAAAGGTATTAACATCGTAATGGAAGCATTGTTAGCACCAATTAGTCAAATTGCTGAAAATGCTGGATATAACTGTGAAGATATTGTTGATGCTCAAAAGAGCGCTGATAAAAATATCGGATTTGATGCTAAAAATGGTGAATGGGTTGATATGTTTGATAAAGGAATTATCGATCCAACTAAAGTTGCTCGTAGCGCTTTATTAAATGCAGCAAGTATTTCAGCATTGTTTATTACAACTGAAGCTGGAGTTGCTGAATTAAAATCAGAAGAACCAGCAGCTGCTAGTCCAGCAATGGGTGGAATGTATTAATAAAATAAATTAGGATTGACTTTAAAAGTCAATCCTTTTTGTTTATAGTAATTGATATATAATTACCATTAATGGCATGGTGACTGCACTAAAAATTACTGACATAGTATTCATGACACTGGCATAACCAGGATGTTTGTTATAAAGCTGAGCAAATTGGGTAATAGTAGCAGCGGCTGGAGCACTGGCGGCTAAAACAGTAATCAAAAAGATTTGTGAAGCATCAGGCGTTAATGTTGTTAATCCAGTTAATTTTAAAACTAAAATCGTAATTAATGGGAAAACGATTAATCGCATTATAGCTACTAAATAAGTTCTTTTTTCACTAAAAATATTTTTAAAGTTCATTTCACCAATAAGCATTCCAATAACGATCATCGCCAAAGGACCAATCATTCCACCAACAGTATCAAAGGTGTCTAAAACCAAAGCAGGTAACTGTAATTGGAATAAAAATAAGCAGATACCTAAAATAATAGCTAAAACATTAATGTTTAAAATAATCTTCTTTAAATCATAATTTTTTTCATTACATACTAAACTTTTTGCATGCGTCCACAATAAAATAGTTTGAACTACCATATAACCACTGGTATATAAGACCCACTCTTGACCTAATATAGCACCAACTAAAGGAATGATTAAATTCCCGGAATTGGAATAAATAATTGTTGCTTTTTCAATTGGGGCAAACCCAAATATCTTTGATAAAATATTAGCTAAAGGAATATAAATAATATGAACTATTATTGCTCCTAAAAACGATAGCCCTAAACCAACTAATTTATCAGGTGTGAATTCAATTGCAAAAGAAGTTAGAATTGCACAAGGTGAAGCAACATATAAAACTAACATTGAAATAACTTTACTATTTTCTGTTGTTAGAATTTTGGTTTTGACTAATAGAAAACCAAAGAAAATCATAATAAAAAGTTCAAGAATTTGTTGCATTAATAATATACTAAGTTCCATTATTCCCCTCCAGATATGTCAACTAAATGTTAAATAATTGTTAAATCTGGTAAAATCTTAGCATAGCTTTAAAAAAAGCAACATTATATTTCAAAAAATGAAACATTTTATTAATAAAATTAGCATAAAATAAAGACTTTTGACCAATAAAAAGTCCTAAATTGTACCTCGTAAGTAACAAATAAGTAACAAAAAAAATCAAGGTGAGGGAGCCTTGATTTTTATGATTTCGTTGTACAAATCTTCGATAACAGTATCTGTGTAAGTATCGAATGTTAGGTCCTTGAATTTGTGTCCTAATATTCGTTTTCTTGCAAAGACATCTACGCTATATGTTTGACATAACGTCGCAAATGTATCGCGGGTATCGTGCATCGTATGCTGCATATTAAGTTTGTCCATTAATACATAAAATTTTTTAGCCTTAAAATTTTGATAGCTAAAATCTATTAGTCTTTTCTTCTTGCACGTTAACAATCGTTTTACATCTTCTTGAATAAAAGGGTGGATAGGAATTATCCGATTTTTTCCAGCTTTCGTTTTAGATCCAGCGACCATGTACGGTGGATCGTTTTCCAGATATATTGCTTTTCTGTCCAGGTTTAACAGTTCACTAGCTCTAAGACCAGTATAGATATAAATAAGTACGATTTTTGCAATATCGCTGCCTTCTTCTATTAAAGTCAATATTTCTTCATTGCTAAAAGCATAATGCTTTTTGGATTCTACCGCATCTCCACATTTTATATATTCGACGTAGTTATTATCCCTGCTTATATATTGATGTATTACTGCATACTCGAATATCTTCGAACACAATACTTTCATATGGGCCTTCGTACCATGCCCCGCTTTATCCCGGTCAAATATTTCCTGCAGATCGGCAAGAGTTATCTGTGATATTTTTCTATTGTAAAGTGATTTAAAACGCTTAATCCAGGCCTTATACCCAACTTGTGAAGATTTAGATAGCTTTGATAAATCTTTTTCATATATAATATCAAAGATTTCTTTAAATGTAGGAAGGTTCTTTTCACGCTGATCAACTAATTTTTGGAAAGTATCTGGAGCAAGGGCACTTGCTTCTTTGTCGGTTATGGTCTTTTTGTTTGTCAATCTATAAAGTGTTAAGGCATCATCAGCTTCTTGCCAAGTTTCAAATGTACCGATACTTTTCTGCACCTGATTACCTGTTAGTAAGTCATAACCGGTTGTTATTTTAGCGCAGAAAGGTCTTCTTCTTTTACCAGACAGTTTTACTACAGTACCGGCTTGGTTTGGTCTACGTCTAAACGTTTGCTTTCTAGCCATAATAAAAACACGTCCTTTCAATTGTCATTTGCCTTGAACGTGCTCTTATGGTAAAATTGAGTACGTAAAAGGACTTTTGAGAGAGTCTTTTATATTAAGTGATATTGGCGTATCACTTTTAATTTAGCGATGGTATCTCTACGGGGACCATTGCGTAAACCATCCTATTGGCGTAGGGTGGTTTATTTTT
>NZ_CALUXO010000071.1 GCF_944324745.1 uncultured Thomasclavelia sp.
TCATGGATACAGCTGTCAGTGTCCAGAATGTAATGGAACAATGGTTAGGAAAAAATAGTAATTTTCTAACACTTTTTTAGCTACATAAAAAATCCAACTATCACATATACCCTTATAGTTGGATTTTTTCTTCTATCTTCGAACGAATCCAATTCCCTATATGAAAAAAAAGGACTTTCGTCCTTATTTAAATAACGCACTACCAATTCTTACTAAAGTAGCTCCATATTTTAAAGCTTCATGATAATCATTAGACATTCCCATTGATAATTCGCTCATTGGAAATTCCGGATATTTATCCTTTAAACGATCAAATAATTCTTTAGTTTCTTTAAAATAGACTTCAGTTTGAGCTTCAGGAATATTTGGTGCCATCATCATTAATCCTTTTACTTTTAAATGATTACAATTTTTTAGGTAATCAAAAACCTCATCAATTTCCTCTACTTCAAAACCATGTTTGCTTTCTTCTTTAGCAATGTTTACCTGAACTAAAATCGGCATAATTAAATCATGTTTTTTAGCTTGTTTTTCAACTTCATCAATTAGTGAATAACTGGCAATCGAATGGATCAGTGTTACTTTATCAATAATATATTTTACTTTATTTTTCTGTAAGGTTCCAATAAAATGAAATTCTCCATTACCATGATATTTCTCATACTTTTCTAAAAAAGCTTGCACTCTATTTTCTCCAAAATATTTAACACCAAGCTGTTCTAATTTTTCTATTTCTTTTTCATCAACATATTTAGTAGCAGCTACTAATTTAGCATCGTTCACTTCATTTAATATTTTACTCACTGCTTCTTCATTTACTATCATTTATATACCCCCATAAACTAATTTTCCACCGACTATAGTTGCTAGAATTTTAATATCTTTAATTTTAGAATCAGCTACTGTTAAAATATCTTCATCTAAAATTACTAAATCACAATAGTGTCCCGGTTTAATTGAACCTTTTACATCTTCTTCAAATGAAGCATATGCACCCATTTTAGTAAATGAATCAATTGCTTCTTGACGACTTAAAGCCTGTTTAGGTAAATATGGGCCTGTTCCATCAATTGCTTTTCTAGTAACAGCTAGCTGAATTCCTTTGAGAACATCTGGTTTTTCTACTGGACAATCAGACCCATTAGAGATAGTTGCTATTTCTTGTAAAGTTTTAAAATTATAAGATGTTTTAGCTAATTCTGGTTTAACTCTTTGATTAATTATATGACTATCATAATCCAAAAAGATACTTTGAATATAGGCATGTAGTTTTAATTCTTTAAATTTTAATAATTGATCTTTACGAGTTACTTGACAATGAACAATTCCATGACGATGATCTGGGCGTGGATAATTATTTAATGCATATTCATAAGCTTCAATGATCCAATCTAATATTTTATCGCCAATGGCATGAATCGCAATTTGCATTTGATGTTTATTAGCATAATCAAACATCTCTTTAAATTCATCTTTAGTATATACCGGAATTCCCTGCGTCGTTGGATCATCATAATATGGTTCACTCATAAAGGCTGTTCTAGCTCCTAAAGAACCATCCCCCAACATTTTTAAAGGACCTATTTTAAACATTGGTGAACCGACACCAGTATAATATCCTTCATCGATAAATTGCTTTAAAGTTTTTAAATTAGTAAATTGTGATTGTTCATAAACCCTGATTGTTAATTTATCTTCAGCTGCTAATTCTTCAAATGCTCTTAGTGCATCATGGTAATCATCTGTTGCACTTAAAAAATCATCACTTTGAACTGAAGTAATTCCGTAGGCATGTAATTGTTTTTGCCCCATCATAATTGATTCTTTTATATCAGCAACTGTTGGTTTTTTTATTGCATTATAAATTAATGACATGGCATTTTCTTTAAAAAGACCAGTAGTTAAATCATAGCTGCCCCCATCAACTGTTTGATTGTTAATTTTAGCAAGTTCAATTGCTTTACTATTAGCTACTAAAATATGACCACACACTCTAGTAATAACAATTGGTTCATCTTGGCTTATTTTATCAAGATCTTCTCTAGTTGGAAAACGGGAAACATCTTGAAATAAATCGTGATTCCAGCCCCGACCAATCAGCCATTGCCCTTTTTTTAGGCTATTTTTTAATTTTGTTAATAATGCTGCTAATGAATAACTATCATCTTCTAATTGAACATTTTTCAAAAATTGCCCATAATTGACTAAATGCATATGAGAGTCATTAAAACCTGGATAAACATATTTCTGTTTTAAATCAATCTTTTGCCCTTTATATTTTAATGCCTCTTCATCACTACCAACAAAAATTATCTTACCTTCTTTTTCTACTAATGCTGTAGCATTACATCCGTATAAATTTCCATGATAATATATTTTCATCAATTCACCTCTGTTATTTATTAGTTTTATAATTATTTTTCATAAGACTATTATAGTATACCACTAATAAATTTCCAGGTTAATCAATATAATTTATTTTCTTTGGCACCATTTCATACTGCTTTCTAAGTTCATTTTGATATTGTTGAATCATAAAAGTACTTATCAAGGCGATTATAATAAGTAATTTATTTTTATTTTTGTTAGAAAATATTATAACATTTTGATACTCAATACTAATAATAGCAATCAGTTCATCACCATTTTTTATCAAGCCCTGAACAAGAGTTTCAATGTTAGTATCTTGGTAAATTTTAGATAATGATGGAAATTTATCAAATGCTTTTATATTATCTATCCAAAGAATATTCTCATGATTAAATAGACTTAAATATTGCTCAAAATTATTAGAATTAAACAATTCAATTAAATTATTCTTGATTTTAACTTGATATTTTAAAGAATTATTAGTGTTATAATCTCCATTATTTACATTTTTAACAATTATAACTCCCTGCTCCATATCAAAATGCATTCGAAGTAATTCAAATACTGCATTAATTGCTTTATTGAAATCAGTAGCACTATATAAAATTTTAAAAATATAATTTCCAATTGTTATTAAATGTTGATAGCTATCTGGTTTTTTAACAACATCTTTAGCTGCTTTAATTTCTTTATTACTTTCAATTAAAGTTTGTTCATGCAAATAAATATTATTTTTTCCCTCATTTTTTACTTTATATAATGCTTCATCACTATGATAATATAATTGCTCAAAAGTTGTACCATGTTCAGGATATAGAGCTATGCCAATTGATATAGAAATATTTAATTTAACATCACCTATTTCATCCTCTTTATCAATCATTTTACAAATACTACGCGCTTTTTCTAGTACAATCGTTATATTAGGAATATTTTTCATCATAATCAAATACTCATCGCCACCTAATCGAACGATCAAATCATCACTTCTAAAGACCAATTGCAATTTTCGGGAAATTTCACATAACAGTGCATCTCCATATAAATGTCCAAAATAATCATTTACTGCTTTAAAATTATCTGGTCAATTGACTTCCCCAGAGCAATATCTTGGCATATTTTTATTTAAACGTATACCATCTTCTTGACTAATTATCTCTTTTTCAACTAAACTTTCAGGAATATTTTTATATACTTGTTTTTGATTTAAAATTATTCCAATATTTTCATCTGGTGAACCTTTTGATTAATATCATTACTATTTATCAATGACAATAATTCATGACGATCATTAGAAATTATTAGATATCCCTCTAATAAATTACAGTCGGTAAAAATTTTTCTAATAATAATTTTATCTAACCCATTATCTAGTATTCTAATTATTTGATCATTAATAAATTCACTCTTTTCTATATTATTTTTCAACTCAGTAATACTATAATTTTTAAGAAATTCAGTGCCGCTTCTATTACTATAAATCAACTGATAATCATCATCCACAATAATTATTAAATTATCAAGTGTATCTACTAGAGGTTTTATTTCATTATTTAATGCCATAACCCAATTTAAAAGATTTGTGACTTGCAATTTATATACCTCCGTATATATTTTTTAATCACCTATTCAGTTATTATCAATAATTTCTGTCCTTATTTTTTTAATAAAACTGTGTCTTTTATTGTAGACAGATTGATGATAACATACATAAATATAGGAGGGAAAACATATGAATACTAAAATTTTAAAAATTTGTACAATCGGTCTAATGGCTGCTTTAGCATACATTTCGTTTACATTTCTACAAATTAAGATTCCTACTCCCGGTGGAACTACTTCTTTCCATCTTGGTAATACTTTCTGTATTCTAGCAGCATTACTGGTTGGTGGTTTACCAGGAGGAATTGCCGGAGCTATTGGAATGGGAATTGGAGATTTACTTGACCCAATTTATGTAACTTATGCTCCAAAAACTATCATTCTTAAATTATTAATTGGTGTAGTTACTGGACTATTAGCACATCGAGTTTTTAAAATCGAAAAATGTACTAATCGTAATCGATTAATAATTTATGTAATCTTATCTTGCACTGGTGGCATGATATTCAATATCATTGGTGAACCATTATTTGGATATTTCTATAACTCTGTTATTTTAAAAGCGCCTGAAGAAGCCGCTATGACTTTGGCTGGCTGGAACGCGATAACTACTACAGTCAATGCTATTTTGACAGTAATTTTAGCTAGTGCGATTTATTTGTCAATTAGAAAAAGATTGGCAAAATCTAATCTTTTATCTAAATTAGCACCAAAATCATAATATATACAACCATATAATTTATGTGATATATTTGTTATATTTTGATTATAATCATATTAACTACAATTATTCAAGAATTTTTAATTATAAATAAAAAATAGGCTCACTATCAAAAAAATAGTGAGCTTTTTATTTCATAAATTAATGTATTTTAGTTCCATTAGGTAAATTATTTATAGTAACAACTTCAAGTAAATCATCTGTATCACCAGCTAAAATCATTCCTTGTGATTCTACCCCTCTTAACTTAGCTGGTTTTAAATTAGCAACAACAATAACTTTCTTTCCTACAAATTCTTCTGGTTTATATTTATCAGCAATACCACTTACAATTTGTTTTACTTCAGTACCAATATTAATTTTAGAAACTAATAGTTTATCAGCTTTTGGATGTTTTTTACATTCTTCAACAGTTCCGACCACTAATTCCACTTTAGTAAAGTCATCAATTGTAATTAAATCTTTTGGTTCTGGTTTTTTCTCTACATTTGCTTCTTGTAAAGCTGCAACTTTTTTTGCTATTTCTTTTGGATCTAATCGAGCAAATAACATTTCAGGTTTTTCTACTACTTTAGTTCCTGCTTGATATAAACCAAACTGATCTAATTTTAATAAATCACGTTGATCAGTATTAATTTGATCTAAAATTTTATTAGCGGTAGACGGAATAAATGGTACTAATGCAATTGCTGCAAAACGGATGCTTTCAATTAAATTATAAATAACGGTTGCTAAACGATCTTGTTTAGTTTCATCCTTAGCTAAAACCCAAGGTGTTGTTTCATCAATGTATTTATTTGTTCTTCTAAGCAATGTAAAGATTGCACTTAGAGCATCAGCAGATTTAAATTCGTCCATTTTAGCAATTACTTTTTTAGGCATTTCTAAGGCAGCAGCCTTTAATTCATCGTCAACTGGTTCATTAACACCAGGATTATTGATTACACCACCAAAATATTTATTTGCCATCGCAATAGTTCGATTTACTAAATTTCCTAATACATTAGCTAAATCAGAGTTAATTCTTTCTACTAATAAATCCCAAGTGATGCTTCCATCATTATCATATGGAATTTCACTTAAAACATAGTATCTAACAGCATCGACACCAAAAATTGATACTAAATCATCTGCATAAATAACATTTCCTTTTGATTTGGACATTTTACTTTCACCTTGTAATAACCAAGGATGTCCGAATACTTGTTTAGGTAATGGAATATCCAAAGCCATTAACATAATTGGCCAATAAATCGTATGGAAACGTACGATATCTTTTCCAATTAAGTGTAAATCTGCTGGCCAGAATTTTTTATAAAGTTCACCATGATTTCCATCTACATCATAACCTAATCCAGTAATATAATTAGTTAATGCATCAATCCAAACATAAACAACATGCTTTGGATCAAAATCAACTGGAATTGACCATTTAAAAGATGTTCTTGAAACACATAAATCTTGTAAACCTGGTTTTAAGAAGTTATTAATCATTTCATTTTTACGTGAAACTGGTTGAATAAATTCTGGATGTTCTTCAATATGTTTCATTAACCGATCTTGATATTTAGAAAGTCTGAAGAAATAAGCTTCTTCTTTAGCATCGTGCACTTCACCACCACAATCAGGACATTTTCCATCAACTAACTGAGTTTCAGTAAAAAAAGATTCGCAAGCAGTACAATATTTACCTTCATAATGACCTAAGTAAATATCACCTTGGTCATATAATTTTTTAAAGATTTTTTGAACTTGACGAACATGATATTCATCAGTAGTTCGCATAAATCGATCATACGTAGTATCCATTAGGTCCCAAATTCTTTTAACTTCAGCAGCTTTTTCATCAACAAACTGTTTTGGTGGCATTCCTGCTTCTTGGGCCTTTAATTCAATTTTTTGTCCATGTTCATCAGTTCCAGTTTGAAAATAGACATTATACCCCTCTTGTCTTTTAAATCTAGCAATAGCATCAGCTAGAATAATTTCATAAGTATTTCCAATATGTGGTTTTCCAGATGTATAAGTTATTGCAGTTGTTAAATAATAGTCTTTATCTGTTTTCATTTTTTCACTCCTCATATAATATAAATTAGTACTATCAAATAAAAAACGTCCTTTAATAAAAGGACGAATTGCTCGCGGTACCACCTTTTTTACACATTGCTGTGTCACTCAAAACTTTTTAACGTAAGTTACACGATTATCTTTAACTATTCAAGATAACAGCTCCAGGCCCATCACACAAAGCTCAACTCTTAGTTTCCACCAGCCACTAAGTCTCTATCAGCGTTACTTTGACATTTTCCTTTCTTTGCTTTTGACACTTTTTACTTTAGCAAACTCTTTAATTAAAGTCAATTTAATTTTTATCTAATATTGATGTTCCATAAGAATTATCAATAATACACAACCATTTATCATCTATCAGTTGATAAATATACGTTGCTCTTCTTTCCATATCATATTCACTTTCAGCTTCATTATTAGCAGCTAAAAAGGTTTGAGAAATAACTAAAACTGTATTACCTGCTCTTAAAAATTCCATTTTACCTTGAGTAGGTACTAAGCTATTGTCAAAATATTTAGCTATCTTAATAAATGCTTCTTTTATTTCTTGCTTTCCTCTTGCAATCTTCCCAGGTCGAATTACTAATATTGCATCATCACTATAGTAATTCATTAATTGATCAAAATCTTCATTTTTTATTGCTTGGTCTGCTTGTTTAATTAAATCTTCTATTACTTTCATTTGTATTCTCCCTTTTTATGTTTCACGTGAAACATTATAATTAATCAACAGTTAAATTATTAATATAATTTTGCAACTTTTCTAAAAACTCACATGCTTCTATCCCATCCATTTGAACATGATGAAATTGAAAAGATATTTTTAATTTCATAGTTTCATTTTCTTGAAAATACTTTCCCCAAAATAACATTGGATTATTATAAATACCACTATACATATTTATTAGACCATCAAAATCATATTTAATAAGACTTGAAGTACCAATAATCATATGATCAGTTATTTCATAACTATCACCAGTTTGATACACCTGATCAACTAATTTTAAATACAAATCATTAAATTCATTTAAATCATCCTTAAAAGGAATATCACAAGTACTCAATGATCCATATTGATTTAGAACTATAACATTTATTCCAATATTATTATATTGAATCATTTTCTTAGCAACTGGTAATAATTTAAACTCATCAATATCATTAGCTGCCAACCCAATACAATAACACATTAACATGTTTAATTTATACCCTTTTTTCTTTAATTTAATCAAATTGCTTATATCAATCGTTTTAAAGATAGTAACCATTGGCATTGGTGCATTAATATATAATTTTCAGCTTAATGCCCGATTGGTTTTCATTGGATCAATTTCTTTCATTCTACATTCCTCCTATCTTCTAATAAGTAATTTTATTATATCATTGAATAAATCTATATTAAACATTTCTTTTTTATTTATATAATTTAAAAATACATTCATTATATTTCTATTAATAATTATATAATTAAACTAATATTTTAATAATCATATATATTTTCACTATCTAATAAAAAACCATCTAGATCATATTAGATGGTTAACTTTAAATTATTTAATTAATGTTTCACGTGAAACATTATAATTATTCCATGACTGATTCAATTCAAGATAAATTTTCTGTAATTCCTGATCTGTTTTAGCCATCATATCAGAACAAAGTCGCAAACGTTGTTTAATTTCATCCGATGCCTGGTTTTTATTTTTATAACAAAGCTCATGTTCCAATGATGCCCAACAATCCATTGCAATAGTTCTAATTTGAATTTCGACCGGCAGTAAAACCTTACCATCATTTTGATAAATCGGAACAGTAATAATTAAATGTAAACTACGATAACCACTAGTTTTAGGATATTGTATATAATTATTATGTTTTATTAAATTTACATCATCTTGTAAAACCAATAATTGTGCGATATATTGAATATCATTAATATAATTACAGATAACTCGAATACCTGCAATATCATTTAATTTCTTGATTCCGTTTATATTATACAAATAACCTTTTCTCTGTAATTTTTCCTTAATACTCGAAATACTTTTTATCCGACTTTGAATACCATGAATCGGACTATGCTGATATTTATATTTTAATTCAGCGTCAATCAACTCTAATTTAGTTTCAACTATTTTAATTGCTGCAGTATATTGCTGTAATAAATTACTAATTTCTTGCTCTAATTCATTATTAGTTATCATTTTATCACCCATCATTATAATACTCAATAATTAGTAATTTATTATCTAATAATCTTGTTTTATTATGTTAAAAAGACAGCACTTCGTATTTATCGAAGTACTGTCTTTAATTCTTTATATTGACTTAAGGTACTCAGTGAAACAAATTGATAACCTTGATTGGATAATTCAGCAAGAGCTAATTCTAGACCATCAACAGAAAAATTATGAATATCATGTAATAAAATAACCGCACCATCATAAGCACTAGATACAATTGCATCTTTTATTTTATTAGCATCTTTCAATTTCCAATCTAAAGTATCTACCGACCATAAAGCAATCTGCATATCATTATTATGAATTACTGTTTTAACATTGTCATTAAAAGCCCCATATGGTGGTCTAATCAATACTGGTTCATCACCGGTAATGCTAAAAATAATATCTTGTGTATCTTTAATTTGTTGGTTTAAGCCAGCATCATCGAGTTTTCTTAAGTCTGGATGATCCCAAGAATGACTAGCAATTTCAAAACCATGTTCATAAACAGTTTTTACAACATCAGGATATTGTTGGATATTTTTACCTAATTGAAAGAATGTAGCTCTTCCATTATATTTTTCAAATAATTCGACAACTCTAAGTGTATTTGTCTTATGAGGTCCATCATCCAAAGTAAAAGCAATCATCTTTTTATTTGGATCAACTTCAGGTGTCGCTGCTGGAGTTTGAACATCAAGTGGTGCATTTGAAGGAATATTTTTATTAGCTAATTTTATTAGATCTTTATTATCTTCATAATTAATTTCAATCTTATTTGATAAATCTGCATTAGGATAAATAACTAATTTATCTTTTTCAACCGTCAGATTTTCACTTTTGTCTTCAAGC
This sequence comes from uncultured Thomasclavelia sp., assembly GCF_944324745.1. GTDB lineage: Bacteria > Bacillota_I > Bacilli_A > Erysipelotrichales > Coprobacillaceae > Thomasclavelia. The sequence continues at coordinate 9,844 of NZ_CALUXO010000071.1, forward strand.
CCATCTATTCCATCTATTGCACTCAATGATATTTTATAATTATTTCTCAATGCATCTCTAACAGTTAATACTTTTTCATTTTTAGTATCATAACTAATAATTTTTGTTGACTCACTAACAACTTTATCATCTTCATCATATCTTTGGGTACTAATTATTAAATTAACATATTGTTTAAATATCTTTTCAATTGAATAATCCATATAAAGGACATTCTTTTCTTTTTTATCAGCTTCTTGATTTTTCAAAAATTCATCTTTGTAATCAGTAATTAACTGATTTAAATTCTTATTATCTGTCTTTGGATAATAGAGCGAGATAAAGAACTGATCATCATCTTGTTCGTAATGTTTGATTTCTCCATATTGTTTATTTTCTTCATCATAGTTTCGATATTTATCATACTTGTCTTCCCTAATTAAAAACCAAAATAATCCAGCAATAATAATTGCAACTATCAATAAAATTATTATAGCTGGTTTCTTTTTTAATCTTAGCTTTTTTCTTGATTGATTTTTCCGATATATATATTCCATTTTTTCATCCTTTCCATCCATAACTATCATACTTTATTTTGTTAATTAAAGCAAATGTATACAATTAACGACTTAAAACATCTTAAATGTTTCACGTGAAACACTTAAGATATTTATAATTGAAAAATTATATTTATTAATTGTTTTTTTGATGATACAAAGAATATACTTCATTTTTATTAATTTTTCTTAACTTAGCCACTTCCTTAATTGCATCTTTAACCGACATTCCTTTATCAACATACTCATTTACTTGATTAATTAAATCATTTTCATCATAGCTTTGATCTTCTGATTGATCATTACCAGCTACAACTATTACCATTTCACCTTTTAATTGATCAACTATCTCTATAACCTCACTAATCTGACCGCGAATAATTTCTTCATGGCGTTTAGTTAATTCACGACATAATGCAATATTTCGATCACCAAATATTTCTAACATTGTTGATAATGTTTTACCTATTCGATGTGGCGACTCATAAAAAATCAATGTATCATGATAATCTTTTAATTTTTGCAATTCTTTTTTCTTTTTCTTATCCTGATGATCCAAAAAACCATAGAATAAAAACGGTTGTGGTGTAATTCCTGAAACTATTAAGGCATCCAGACAAGCATTAGCACCACTGATTGGAATAACATTAATATCATTTTCAATTGCAGCACTTACCAGTTCATAACCAGGATCAGATATGGCCGGATAACCAGCATCACTGACAAGAGCAATACTATTTCCTTCTAGTAATAGATTAATCAATTTAGGAATAGATTGTTTTAAATTATGTTCATGATGTGAAATTAGTTTTGTCTTAATATCAAAATGATTTAAAAGCTTGATTGTATTGCGAGTATCTTCTGCTCCAATATAATCAACTTCATTTAGTATTTTAATAGCCCGATAAGTAATCTCTTCTAGATTTCCAATTGGGGTAGCAACCAGATACAAACTTGGCGCATCTTTTTCAAAACTCTTTTGTCTCTTCATCTATTTTTTCTCCAAACATTCTTCTTACTTCATTACTATAACTTCCATCATCATTATGAGCATATAATGGCGGTTCAATTTTTAACCCTTTCTTTCCTTTATACATTCCTTCAACTAATAAGACATGACTATCTCGATTCACTTTAGGATAAACAAAGCGGATTCTTTTAGGTTCAATATCATATTTTTGCATCATATTTAGTATTTCAATCATTCGATCAGGTCGATGAACCATTGCCAATCTTCCTTTATTATCTAAAAGATAGGCAGCTGCTTTAATTATACCCTCTAAATCTATTTTTATTTCATGACGAGCTATAGTTAAAAACTCATTTTCATTTAAATTACTATCTTCATCAACTCTAAAAAAAGGAGGATTACAAACAACTAATCCGACCTTATCAGCAGTTTTTATATAATCTTTGATATCAGCATGAACAATATCAATCTGATCTTCTAAATGGTTTAAAGCAATGTTCTTTTTAGCCAGTTCAACAGCTTCTTGTTGAATTTCAACTCCAGTTATTTTCTTGTTTGTTCTTTTTGATAATAGCAGTGGAATAGCCGCGTTATTAGTTCCAAAATCAACAATATGTTTTACATCTTTATTAATGGTGCAAAAATTAGCTAATAAAACAGTATCCAAAGAAAAGTTAAACATATCTTTTCTTTGGATAATTTTCATGTTTTTATATGCTAATAAATAATTAGTAACTTCCTGGTTATCCATAATTAACTATTTTTCTTATTAAATTCAACTTCATTTAAATCTACAAATATTACAGCACCATTATTGTCAATTTTGACTAAATCATTAATAATATTTAATCCTAAAACTTTAACTTCTTTTCCTTCATACCGAACACGACTTCCTATTTTTGGAAAACGTTGTTTTTCTAAAGAATAGACATCATCTTCATATTTTAAACAGCACATCAAACGACCACAGGCACCAGAAATTTTATCAATATTAATTGCCAACATCTGATTTTTAGCCATATTAATAGATACACCATTAAATTCACCTAATAATGACGTACAGCATAATGGTAAACCACAGGTCCCCATACCCCCTACTATTTTAGCCTTATCACGAGGTCCGATTTGACGTAGTTCGATTCTACAGCGAAATACTGTTGCTAATTCTTTTAACAACTCTCTAAAGTCCACTCTGATATCTGAAGTATACATGAAAATAACTTTGGCTTTATCTAAGGTAAACTCACAATTTGTAAGTTGCATATCAACATCATATCTGGCAATAATATCACGGCAAATCACTAGTGCTTCTTTAGCGTCTTTAAGATTTTTCTTATATGCTTCTATATCTTTCTTAGTAGCTCGTCTAGTAATCTTTTTTAGTTCTGTATCTAAATTAAATTCTTCAATAGATTTAAGTGATTGTGATATTTCACCTAGTTCAACACCACGTGCCGTTTCAACAACAACATATTCACCTTTTTCTAAATCGATATCAGTAGAAAAATAATAAACTTTCCCAGCACTCTTAAATTTTACACTTGCTAATTTAAGTTCTTGCATAAATTCTCCTTTCTATAATTGATACATCATGCTATCCATTAACATCAAAAGATTCGCATTGGTTTCAATTGTATATAATGTTTCTAATATTAATTCAGTTTGTCTTATTAACTGAGTTTCATCAACTTCAAGATTTTTAAAAAATTGATAATGATCAATATATACTAATTGTTGATTATGTTTCACGTGAAACAAATCTTTCATAGCTAAAAGTAACATATTCAAAAACAACTTAATATCTTCACGTTTTTGATATTTTTTCAACAAATTAGTTTGAACATTAATAATTAAATTATACTTCTTAGTATATAAATCTTCAATAAAATTGATAACCTCAGTCTCCATGTATTCAAATCTTTCATCATATAATTCTTTAGCAGAATCAACATCAGGTGAAAGATAAGATAATATTTTAGCAGCTTCCTTGCCAATTCCCTCTTTAACAAGTAAATCACTAATTACCTCTTTACTATCTGGTTTAATATTAATTACCTGACAACGTGATAAAATTGTGGGTAAAACTCGATTAAGATTATTAGTAGTGAAAATTGCATAAATACCTTCTGAAGGCTCTTCTAATACTTTCAACAATGTATTCATTGCTTCATTAGTCGAAGATTCAATATTTTCAAGAATATAAATTCTCGCTTTTCCTTCTAATGAAGTTTTAATAAAAGTATCTTGGATATATTCAATATCCCGCTTTTTAATTGAATTTTCTTTTCCATCAAAACGAATGATATCACCATATTTTCCTTCTTTAACTTTACGACAATCATTACATTTCTCACAAGCTAATAAATCTTCACTACATATTAAAGACATTGCTAAAAAGTTTAGCGGCGTTTTAGTGTTATTTCCAACTAATAAAAAAGCATGTGGTATACGTTTTTGTGAAAATTCATTCTTAATTAAATTAAAAAATCTGGTTTGATTTTTTTCTAGATATTCTCTCATAACTTACTTTTAATAACAGTCATTACCTGTTCAACAACTTCATCAATTGAACGACTGGCATCAATCTTAGTTATACGATCTTTAAATTTATCACAAATAATCATATAACCATCATATACCTTTTTATGAAAATCATTAGTTTCTAAATCAAGACGATCGGTAGCCCGATCCCCTTGATTGATCCTAGCAAGCCCCATCTCATAAGGCAAATCAAAGAAAACTGTAGCATCAGGCATAATATTTCCAATTGCAAATAAATTCATTTGATAAACTTCATCTATCCCAATATTTCTAGCAACTCCCTGATAAGCTAAAGAGCTATCAACAAATCGATCACAAATAACTAAATACCCCTGATCTAAAGCTGGCTTTACTTTTTCAACTAAATGTTGTCTTCTAGAAGCAGCATATAATAAAGCTTCAGTTCTAGCTTCCATTTTAGTATTCTTTTTATCTAAAATAATATTTCTAATCTGCTCTGAAATATCAATTCCACCCGGTTCACGAGTCAATAAGACTTTATACCCTTCACTTTGTAGTTTGGCAGCAACAATTTTAGAAACTGTTGTTTTTCCACTTCCATCCGGTCCTTCAAATGTAATAAACTTACCGTTCATTTTTTCTTCCTTCCAATTAACAAATTTCGATTTATATTATAACATATAGTAATAAAAAGTTCATTTTAAATAAATAAAATCAATATTAAGAAAATAATCAATTGAAAAAGTAAATTCTACTTTGTAAATTTAATTTCAATTATTATCTAAATCCAGGTAAAGCTTTCTTTTACAATTTAAATAAAAAATTTAATTTTTTAGCACTCTAGGCTTGACAGTGCTAAAAAAGTGATTATAATAATAGTTGTGAAAAGAAAAAGATGATTATTCATGAAGTAATTTCAATGGATAAATTTAAAAGGAGATGATTTATATGAAATTACTACCTGGATTTGCAACTTTTGATGATGTATTTGATAACATGTTTAGTGATCCT
>NZ_CALUXO010000072.1 GCF_944324745.1 uncultured Thomasclavelia sp.
GTAAATAAAAAAAATCATGGTACAATAGTTAAGAAAAACAAGGAGGACGTATAATGGCATTATCAAAAGAAATTGGTATCGACTTAGGTACAGCAAATATTTTAATTTATGTCAAAGGTGAAGGTATTGTTGTCAATGAACCTTCTGTAGTTGCAATAGATGAAGAAACAAAAAAACCTTTAGCTGTCGGTCAAGAAGCTAAAGATATGTTAGGTAAAACACCAGGTAGAGTAAAAGCAATTCGTCCATTAAAAGATGGAGTTATTGCAGATTTTAGAATCACTGAAATCTTAATTACTCATTTTATAAATAAATTAAATTTAAAAGGGATTTTCTCAAGACCAACAATTTTAATTTGTTGCCCTTCTAATATCACTTCAATTGAAAAAAGCGCCATTAAAGATGTAGCTGAAAGATGTGGTGCTAAACGTGTTTTCATTGAAGAAGAACCTAAAGTAGCAGCAGTTGGTGCTGGACTTGAAATTTCTAAACCAACTGGAAACATGGTAATTGATATCGGTGGGGGAACTACAGATATCGCTGTATTATCTTTAGGGGATATTGTTACAAGCAGTTCATTAAAAATTGCTGGGGACGTAATGGATGAAGATATTATCAAATTTGTAAAAGATAAATATAAATTATTAATTGGTGATCGTACTGCTGAACAAATCAAAATGCAAATTGGAATTGCTATCAAAGGAATTAGTGATGAAACTTTTGAAGTAAGAGGACGTGACTTAGTTACTGGTTTACCTCATACTATCACAATTACTGCTGATGAAACAGAATTAGCATTACGTGAAACATGCCAAACTATCGTTAGAGAAACAAAACATGTTCTTGAACAAACACCACCTGAATTAGCTGCTGATATCGTATCACGTGGTATTTTCTTAACTGGTGGTGGAGCCTTATTAACTGGTTTGGATCGTTTATTAGAAAATGAATTAGGTGTACCAGTATTCGTAGCTGATGATGCATTAAATTGTGTTGCTAATGGTTGCGGTGTGATGTTAGAAAATACTCATTATGTAAAATAACATATAATTGAATTTAAAAGGATAAATCGATTGTGGTTTATCCTTTTTTGTGTCAAAATATAACAAATTTTTAATTGATATGGTAAAATTAACTGGGCAGGTGAAGTATATGTTATTTACATATAAACAAATTGCAAATTTAAATGCGACTGAAACTAGTGTTTATCAATATGTGATTAAAAATATCCCCGCGGTAATTAAAATGTCAATTAGAGATTTGGCAGCTGCTACCCATGTTTCTACAGCTACGATCGTACGGTTTTGTCAAAAACTTGAATGCCAAGGATTTGTGGAATTTAAAACTAAATTAAAGCTTTTTAATGAGGGGTTATTATTACCAGATATTGATGATGAAATTGATGTTATTAATGAGTTTTTTAATTATGCTCGCAGTGATGATTTTAAAAAGGCAATCAGTCAATTTGTTGATTATGTTCAAAGTGCTCAAACAATTACGTTTTTAGGTATTGGTACTAGTGGATTGCTAGGTAAATTTGGTGCGCGTTATTTTTCAAATGTCGGATATTTTAGTCAGGGAATAGATGATCCATATTGGCCACCACCAGTAAATAGTGACAGTAGTCATCTATTAATTGTTTTAAGTGAAAGTGGTGAAACTAGAGAAATTATTGATCAAATTAAAATGTATCAGCAGCAAAATACTAAAATTGTATCAATAATTAATAAACCAAATACTACAATTGGTAATATGAGTGATTTATCTATTAACTACTATGTAAAAGACATTATTTTGCCTCAAACTTACAATATATCCTCTCAAATACCAGTTTTGTATATATTAGAAAGAGTGACGCGAGAATTACAAAATAGTCAAAAACGCTCATTACCACTCAAATTTTCTAGTCGTAATTTATAATATTATTAAAGATCTTGATTCATTATATTCAAGATCTTTTTTGTTACAAAAAATGTAACAGGTTACATTTTGGGCTCAAGTTATTACAAAAGTGTATTGTTTGTGCTATTTTAGATGTATAAAGTAACGTATTCTGTTTAATGTAGATATTAATAATGCGTATTTAAAATGTCTACATTATAATTGTCGATACTTTTGTAGAAAAATTGGCCATTTTTCTACAAAGTATAAAAGAATACTAAATTACTGAGAAAGGAGATAAAAATGACAAGAACACAAACAACAAAACTTTTTAAAAAATTGTTTATGACATTTTTAACTTTGGCGATGGTTTTTGGTATCGTTAATATCAAACCAGTAGCTGCAGCTGAGTTAAATGTTGAAAATGGCAGCTATGCTATCGTAGCTGATGGAAAAGCTTTAGAAGCAACTGCTGATGGTTGGGGTACCCCAGTAACAATGACAGGTGTTTACAGTAGTACTCAAAACAAAGTTTCCAGCAGTTCAATATTAACCATTACTAATAGTAGTGAAGAAGGATGGTATAATATTGAGGCTACTGGCTTTAAGGCTGGGGTTCACCTTAAGTCAGAAAGTCTTGATGCTGCAGCAAAATATGTTTTTGCAAACAGTGAAACATTAAATACTGATTATAATTTTAAATTTGAAGTTTCAGAAAGTGATGTATCAAAAGTTAAAATTATAACTTATCGTGGCTATTATCTATATATCGGTGATGATGGAAGGATATTAAGAACTACTGAACCAAGTCAAGCAACCGAATTTACTTTAGTAAAAAATCCAGAGGTATTAGATACTACGGTTACGATTAAAAATGTAGCAACAGGGAAATATGTCTCTTTTGAAAGTGTTGATGAAAGCAGTGATGAATGGCAAGATATCTATGTAGATAAAGATACAGTTACTGATAATGAAAAATTTGATTTATCATATGCTACTAATAATGATGGTATTGCTAATGTTATTGATTTAAAATCAATCGGTAAACCAGGATTTAAACTAGCAACAGATAGATGGCAAGCAACTGAAGATCATACATATGTAAAAGCGGCTAAAAGTAATGAAGTAGGTGGTTGGACGGCGGTAGCGGTTGTACCAGCCGGTGATGATGCTGTATATTTAAAAGATGTTAAAAATGGAAATTATATCACAGTTGATGAAAATAATGTCTTAGCAGGTGGTTATACAGGTGAAGTAACTGACAGAGAAAAATTCATATTATCATATGATATGGAAAGTGATCCAGTATCAAGTTTATCTATAGAAGACAGCACAAGAACGCAAACAACATTGGATCTATCATGGAGCAATCCAACAACAGTATATACAAAACAAGAATTATGGCAACAAGCCAGCAATGAAACAGTAGCAAGTAAAATTGCAGATTTAACAGAAGAGACATCTTATCAAGTAACAGGATTAAATCCAGGGATGGAATATACATATTTCATTAGAACTTATAATGGAACATTGATGGTTCAAAGTGAAAGTATAAGTGCCAAAACAAGAGTTGGGGATAAACCAGCGACACCAACAAATGTACAAATTAAAGAGAGTGGAAATGATAAAGTAGTAATCAGCTGGGATAAAGCAGAAAATGCAACTCACTATAAATTACAATGGGCACCAAGTGCATATGGAACATACAGTGATGTTGAAAACGGAATCGTAAAAGATGCTACATCAATTGAAGTAACATTAACTGGAAATAAATATGAAAACTACTATCGAGTAGTAGCAATCAATAATGGAGCAAGCGATACCGTAGGTTTAGATGCTGAATATTCAGATGCATCAAAATTTGTATCATTAGAAACTAATTTATTTGGTGATCATACAATTATCTTTGCCGATACTGATGAAACTGCTCAAATTGATGATGTATTATTAAAATTATATGAGCAACAATCTGATGCCAATGCTGATGCTCAATTTAAAGCTGGTCAGTATCAAGTTTATTTTAAACCAGGTGATTATACTGATACTACTTGTATGTATTTAGGTTTCTATACGTCATTTAATGGATTAGGAAAAACTCCATATGATGTAAAATTAAACAATGTAGCAATTCCAGCATATTTATCTGATAATAATGCAACATGCAATTTCTGGCGTTCAATGGAAAACGTGTCTATTATCAATACAGGAAATGAACAAGGTAAAGCTCAATATGGATCTTGGCGTCAAGATCAATTTAACTGGGCAGTAGCTCAAGCGGCACCACTTAGAAGAATTTATTCTGAACGTCCAATAGCTTATGATTGGAATTATGGATGGGCTAGTGGTGGCTATGTTGCCGACAGTAAAGTAGTTGGAACGTTTAATGATAATGGAAATGAATTAAGTGCCGGAACATTCTCAGGACAACAGTTCTATACTAGAAATTCTGAATTTACCGGAAATGTATATGGATGTACATTAAATAATTTCTTCCAGGGGGTAAAAGCACCTAATTTACCAGATGCCACTACTGGAGAAACTTTGTTGAGTGGAAATGGATATTCTAACTGGAATATTGCAGACAGTTCTGGAAGTCAACAAGTATTTACTAATATTGAAACAACTAAAGAAATTAGTGAAAAACCATTCTTATATATTGATGATGATGGTGAATATCGAGTATTTGTTCCAGCTGTAAGAGAAAATACAAAGGGAACTAGCTGGTCAGAAAATGATATGGGTGAAGGAAAGAGTATTCCATTAAGTGAATTCTATATTGCTAGCCCTGATGATAGTGCAGCAACAATTAATGAAATGATTGCTGATGGAAAAAATATTTATTTCACACCTGGTACATACCATGCTGAAGAACCGATTTTGGTATCACTTGATGATACAATTTTATTAGGTACAGGTATGACTTCTATTATCCCTGATAATGAAGAAGCAGCAATGATCATTGATGATGATGTAACTGGAATTAAACTTGCCGGAATTATTTTTGATGCTGGTGAACATAGTGAGTACTTGTTAAAAGTAGGTATTGAAAAGAATAATAATGATAATAGTGATGATCCAATTGTTTTACAAGATTTGTTCTTTAGAATTGGAGGAACTACTGATGAATTAACTAAAGCAGATAATGCTTTGGAAATTAATACAAATGATGTATTATGTGATCATTTTTGGATTTGGCGTGCAGATCATGGTGCTGGAGTTGAGTGGTATGGAAATGAATCAGCTCATGGATTAATTGTTAATGGTGATGATGTAATATGCTATGCATTATTTAATGAACACTTCCAAGATTATAATACATTATGGAATGGAGAAAATGGCGCAACATATTTCTATCAAAATGAAACAGCATATGATCCAATTTCCCAAGATGTATGGATGTCACATAACGGAACAGTTAATGGATATGCATCATATAAAGTAGCTAATAATGTTAAAAATCACTATGCTGTCGGATTAGGAATCTACAATGTCTTTATCTATACTGGAGAAAGCTATGATTCTAGTGAAGTACAAATTCAATTAGATAATGCTATTGAAGTACCAAATAGTGAAAATGTTATCGTAGAAAATGCATGTCTACAAACATTCGCTAAAGATGATGGTGCATTACAAAAAATAAATTCTATTATTAATGGTGTCGGTGATGGTGTCAGCAGTGGAACCGATGAGGAAACTGGATTAAAAGGTGAAGGATGGTCAAGAAAATTCTTGCTAAGCTATCAAAATGGAACTGCAGTTGTAGGTAAAGCAACAAATGGAAATAGTGCTAACTTTGGAAAATATATCGGAGTTGATACAATAACTGATATTAAACAATTAGGTGAAGATGGACTAGATGTTGCTTCAATGCAAGGATTATATGATCAATATCAAAATTTAAATGAAACAGATTATACAAAAGAAAGCTGGGAAGCTTTACAAGCTGTAGTTACCAAAGTAGAAACTATGTTATCTAACGATTACTTAAAATATGATGCTGTTAAAGCAGACTTTGATAAAGTAATGGTAGAGTTTGAAACTGCATTAGATAAACTTGTACCAGTAACTCCTCAACAACCTGTAGATAAAACTCAATTGCAAGAAGTATATGATAATTATAGTAAATTAGATGAAAGTCAATATACAGCAGATAGTTATGAAGGATTAAAAGATGCTCTTGTAAATGCATTAGCAGTATTAAATAATGAAAACGCAACTCAAGAAGAAGTAGATGCAGCTTATCAGGCAGTACAGACAGCTTATAAGAGTCTGGAATTAGTTGAAACAACGCCAGATGCTGATAAAACACAATTACAAGCTATCTATGATCAATATAATGATATCGATGAAAGCTTATATACTAAAGAAAGCTATGGTGCCTTGACAAGTGCCCTTGAAGATGCATTAGCAGTATTAAATAATGAAAATGCAACTCAAGAAGAAGTAGATGCAGCTTTAACAGTGTTGCAAGAAGCTTATGAAGGCTTAGTTGCAGTTGAACCACAACCTGGAGATGACAATACAAATCCAGGAGAAGAAACTGGAGATAAAGATCCAGGAAATACTGGAAATAATAATTCTAGTCAAACAGAAACAAATAAACCACAGAAAACAACAGGAAAAGGTGCTAAAACAGGTGATGATAGTACAGTTGTATTATTTGCAACATTAGGACTATTGTCAACTGGAGGTTATGTAGCTTTAAGAAGAATCAAAGATGAAGATTAAAAAAATAGTTCTTGTTCTAATATGTCTAGTATGCGCTTTGATGCCAATTAAAGTATCAGCCCAAGAAGGAACCAGCTATCGCTTCGACAGTTGGAAAAATGAAGCCATAATTTCACCAGAAGCCGGAGAGCTAAAAGCTTCTGGTGAAATACTAGTAAAATTTAAAAGCATGGATATCGACAATATCAAAGTAGATCATTATGAACTATACATTGATGGAAGTAAGGTCAAGAGTGTAAGAGATAATGGAGAAAAGATAATTGAAAGCAGTGTCTATCTAACGCAGACAGACTATTATTCATTGCAGGTAGTAGCGATAACTGAAAGCAATCATGAGATCAGTTCCAATATTCGAAAATTCATGATCAGTAAAAAAGGATTAAATATTGATGATAAAGCAGTACTGGCACCAGAAAGTGATATGCAGGAAAGCTGGTATTATAACTGGGGAGTAGAACCGTCAGATAAGGTAGATGAAAGTAAAGAGTATGTACCAATGATCTGGAACAGCAATACAGTATCATGGCTGGAAAGTGAAGAAAAGGATAATTACAGTGTTGTGCTGGGATTTAATGAACCAGATTTAGAAAATCAGGCGAATATGACAGTAGAAGTAGCAGCGAGCTATCAAAAGATGTTTAGCGAAAGCGGCTTAAGAGTTGGATCAGCAGTAACAACATATCCATTAAATGAATGGTATCAAGAATATGCTCAAACAATCGATATGGATGAAGTAGATTTCATCCCAGTTCATATCTATTATGACTGGGCAGGAGATGGAATGGCAGAAGCTTTTTTAGAAGCAATCGATAATCTATATGAAACGTATCATAAACCAATCTGGGTAACCGAATTTGGTATAGCTAATCCAGGATTATATGGAGCAAATTCAAATTACAAAGAAGCTAAAAAACAGATTGCAACATATTTAAAAGAAACAATAGCGGGATTGGAAGCGAGAGACTATGTTGAAAGATATACATGGTTTAACTTCAGTGTCAATGATGCTAGTGGGGGAAAGACAGCATTATATGATCAAGAAAGTGGCGAATTGACAGAGCTAGGAGAGTTATATAAAACAATAGGAAATCCAGAAGTCGAAGGAGTCAATTTAGAAGATGAATATGTCTTAGATGAAGGAGATTATGATGAACTAGATGCGATGATAACAAAAGCTGACAGTTTGAAAAACAGTGAGGATTATCAAAACTATGTAAATGTAGAAGAGTTTGAAAAAATTCTAAATGAAGCCAAAGAGATAGAACGGGATCTAAAATCAGATCAACAATATATAATCGATAATATAACAAGTCAATTACAGATGGCATACAATGCATTAAAGAGGGTAGAAGTAGATAAAAAAGATTTACAGGACTTATATGATCAATATTTGCGGTTAGATGAAAGCAAATATACAGAAGAAAGCTATGCAGTATTTATGAAAGCGATGGCTAATTCCAAAGTATTATTAGAAAGCGGACATATAACTCAAGAAGAAGTCAATGAACAGTTACAATTATTGCAACAAGCTTATGGAATGTTGCAATTGGTGGATGATTCAGTTGATAATGATATAAATGATAATCCAACTAATAATATATCTAATTCATTAGTCGCTTCAAATAATCAAACCACAAAGACTAATAGTATGAAAACTGATGATAGTGCTAATATTACTGCTTGGATAACATTAATGATGATACCCAGTATATCTTATTGTTTGATTAGAAAAAGAAATAAAAGTCTCTCTTAATGAGAGATTTTTTGTTTTTCCAAAATAGTAAAAATTTAGTCATGATATTGGGCTTTGATATAATGAAATCAAGTTGAACTTGCGAGGTGTGAAAATGACTAAAGTATTATTTTTTGATATTGATGGAACATTGACAGATACGCATGGTGGTGTTCCTAAAATTCCTGAAGGAGCTAAGCGTGAAATGCGCAAACTTCAACAACAAGGACATTTGCTGTTTATTGCTACTGGCAGACCTTATGCCTTTGTATCGAAAACGATTACTGATTTTGGTTTTGATGGAATGGTCTTAGCTAATGGGGCTCACGTAGAGTTAAATGATGAAGTGATTTATCATCAGCCAACTGATTTAAATAAAACTAGGAAATTGATTCAACATTTAGAAGATAATAATTTTGAATATATTATTGAAACTAGTCGTGGAGCATATCTGAATCCAAATTATGAAGTATTAAAGAAGTTTTTTATTAGTTGTGATATTAATGAAAAATATTTGTTGTTTGATTTTAACAAAGAAGATGTAATCAATAGATGCTTAAAAATGGAAGTTAATGTTCCTGAAGATAAAGTCGCTGAAATTGAATCAATAATCAAAGATGATTTTAACTATGATAAACATGGTACTGAAAATGCTTTTGAAATCTATTCTAAGATTATTTCTAAGGCAACTGGAATCACTAAAGTACTAGACTATTTGCATTTAGATCGTCAAGATAGTTATGCCTTTGGGGATGGATTAAATGATTTAGAAATGATTAAATTAGTAGGAACCGGGGTGGCAATGGGAAATGCTGTTGCTGAGTTGAAAGAAGTCAGCGATTATATTTGTGACCCGATTCAAAATGATGGTTTAGAAAAGGCATTGATTAAATTATTTGAATAAAATATTATCGAAACATCCAAAAAAATATGATTTTATGGGTGTTTTTTTAATTTTTATTGCATAAATATAGAATTGTGATATACTAAAAGTAGGAAAAATAATAAAAATAATATTTTTAATGAAAGTGAGTGATTGGTGATGGGATGTAACAAATAATATTATTTGGAGGCATAAAATATTCAGCTCCAAATAATAAAAAAATAAAAAATGGAGGTATGAATATGAATCGCGAAGCTTTAAAACAAATTAATAATATTGTTGATTATAAACAAACTCAACGGATTAAATTAGATGTAATTTTAAGTGATGATAATAGAAAAAATGACGATTATTTGCTTTTTAGTGATCAGGTAGAAATAAATTATCAAGGTCACCATCGTCAAATAGGATATGATGATATTAAAGAAATTCATCTATCAATGTGTAGTCGTATTTATAATCAGGGAGTAATTGAATCCAATCCAGCTAAGTGGTTTGTAAAAATATGGCAGACGGGTGCTGTTGGAACTGTTTGGATTAATTTAAATTATTTTATTGATTTTGATATTGTATTAAATGATGATGTTATTTTAATTGAAAATAATAGTATTTATAATGGTGCTAAAATCATCGAGTTCTTAAAGGATAAGGAAGTTAAGGTTATTGATCCTTATGGAATTGAAGCAATGTTATTAAAGTATCCTGATAAGATGAAATTAGTAGAACATTTAAATCAAATTTTTCCTCAGTTAGCTAAACAATATCATTTGGATAATCCTCGAGGTGTTGAAGCTATTAAATAATTGAGGATAAAGGAGTGACTATTATGAATAATAAAACAATTTATCAAGTAAAATTTTCTTTTGATGAGTTTAATGATTCAAAAGCTAATATTTTATATCTTACTGATAATTATCTTAAGTTTAAAGATTTGATAATCAATTATTAAGATATTGACCATGTTGAATTATTAATGTGTTCGATTCAGCGAAATACTATGGGTAGATTTAGCTTAATGAGTCTTAAATATTATGTTGACTTAAATGTTTATTTAGATGATACAGTATATTATTTTCAAATCATGAATAATGATAGAATTAAAGAAATGATTACTTTTATTAAAGAGAAAGTAATTAGAGTAGATGATCCGTTATCATTACAAGATATTTACAGTCGTTTTGATGATCCAGTTAAAAGAGAAAATTATATCAATGTTCATTTTAAAAAATGGGCTCAAAAGTTTCATCTCGATAATCCACGGGAAAGTCATTTTGATATTTTAAAAAAACAAGATTATTTTGATTATGATGCAGTAAAAAGATTTTTTAGGGGAGAATAAAAGGTAATAAAGTTATGGATGTATATGAAGTTAGGGCGGTGTTTAGTCCAGAATTAAATCAGGAAGATTATGCGAATCTTTTAGTTGGAGATATGGGCTTTACTTATCATGATTTAAAGATTGATATTTTAGATATTGATCATATTGATATTTCGATGTGCAGTTGTCCAGCAGGCGAGGATCTTCATTATCATGTGATGTTGTTGAATTATTATGTTGATTTGATTATTGAAACGATTGATAAGCGTAAAGTTTGTTTTCAAATCATCAATGATTCAGCAATTGAAGATATTTTTAGATGGTTAAAAAATAAGAAAATCAATTATCAAGATAAGATCAATATTGAAGAGATTTTTAGCTGTTATAAAGATACTTTGACTAGATATAATTTTATTCGTCGTAACTTTAGAATCTGGGCTCAAAAATTTAATTTGGATAATCCTAGAAAATTTAATAATAGAAAATATTAGAGTAAAGTAGTTCACAAAAATATTGAATCATTACTTTTAAATAGAGTAAATAAAATTTGAAAATCTAGCTAATAAAAATGATGTTTTTATTAAGAGTTACTTAAGAAAAAACATCATTTTTTAATGTTTTGTAAAAATAGTAAAGTGTTTGTAAACTCAATTGACTATGTTAAATCCAGAGGTAAAATAATTCACGTATTACGAAATGTATTACAAATTACAAGTTAATATTGAAAAATGAAAAAGGGGATTTAAGATGAACGAGAAATGGAAAAAACGACTTATTGCTTCTTTAGCCACTGTTTCATCAGTTGCTAGTATGACAGTTATGCCATTATCTGCTTTCGGTGAATATGCTGGAAGTGATGGTAGTGATAAACTTAATAGTGGCTTAACTAGTTCAACTGAATACCAAAACTGGTATAACACTGAATGGAACAACAATGAAGAAATGGATTCTGGAAAAATTGTTTTAACTCCAGGTCAAGATGAAAATGACTTGAATTTTGCATGGTATTCTCAAGAAAAAGGTATTCCTCATGTTAGAATTGCTACAAACAGTGATATGAGTGATGCTTATGATGTAGCTGGACAAGCAACAGATATCAAAAAAACTAATGGATTTAATGATTATGTTGCCAGCAATAAAGTTTCAATCAATGACTATTTAACAGAAAATACTACATATTACTATCAATATGGATTAGATACAGGAAATGGTGAAATTGCATGGAGTGAAGTTACTATATACCAAACTCATAGTTTCACTAATTATCAAGCTGTCTTAGTTGGTGACCCTCAAATTGGTGCTTCTGGAAGTACTGGTGAAGGAACACAAGATGATCAAAGTATTCCAGTAAATACTTATGCTTGGAATCAAACTTTAACTACTGCTTTAGGAGAAAATGGAATTGCTGCTAATGCAAGTTTCATTTTATCAGCTGGGGATCAAATTGATTATTCATCTTATGGTCAAAATGGACGCGGTGAATTAATTAGAGAACAAGAATATGCTGGATTCTTATATCCAGAAGCTTTAAGAAGAGTACCACTGGCAACTACAATTGGTAACCATGAATCACAAGTAAATGATTATCAATATCATTACAATAACCCAAATACTAGTGGATTAGGTAAAACTGAATCTGGTAGTGATTATTACTATAGCTATGGTGATACATTATTCATCGTTTTAAATAGCAATAGTAGAAATGTTGAAGAACATCGTACTTTAATGAATGAAGCTGTTGCTAGTCATAGTGATGCTAAGTGGAAAGTTGTATTATTCCACCATGACATTTATGGTTCTGGTTCTCCTCATAGTGATGTTGACGGAGCTAACTTAAGAATTTTATTTGCACCATTGATGGATGAATTCAATATCGATTTATGTTTAACAGGACATGACCATTCATATGCTCGTACTTTCCAAATTTTAGATGGTAAAGTAATCGAAACTGAAGGTGTTGATGAAAATGGTGCTAATGCTTACAATCCAGAAGGAACATTATACATTGCAGCTGGATCAGCTTCTGGAAGTAAGTTCTATACATTAAATACAACTAAACAATATTACATTGCTGAACGTTCTAATAACCCAATACCAACATTTTCAACAATTGATTTTAGTGGTGATTCACTAACAATCAAAACATATGATTACAATGGTAATAAATATGCTTATGATGTTACATTAAATAAAGATGGAAATGCTACTTCAATCGTGGAAACTAAAAATGATGTAGCTAACATCGATACTACTAATATCACTAGTGGTTCTAAAGCTAGAATTGATGAAGCATTAAATAATGTTAATACAGTTTTAGATTCTCGTGATGACAGTGAAGCTATTAACACTTTAACTGAAGCATACGATGCTACTATTAATGGTAATAATGAAAATGACCCATTAAATTACTATGCTTATGCTCAAGGTAATTATGCAAATACTGTAGGTGGAACTACTGCATTAAGACAAGGTTTTTCAACTTTATTAGATAAGACATTATATCAAAATGATACTAATACAGCTGTAAACAGCGAAGTTATTAGTGAAGCTTATAATCAATTAGTAATCGCTAAAAATGAAGTTGTAACTAATGATGAATTTAATGCTTTAGCAACTCAATTTGATCAAGCTGAAGCTACAGTTGCTAATGCAGTAGTTGGAAATAATAAAGGTGAATTTAGTCAAGAAGTAGTTGAGAAATATACTAATGTTATTACTTCATTAAAAGCTAAATTAGATGAAGCAACTATTACAAAAACAGAATTAACAAGTTTACAAGAAGAATTAACAGCTACAGTTAATGAATTTAACTCAAAAGCTAATGTAGAAACTACTACACCATCTCAAACACCAGCAACTCCAGCTGGAGATGATAATACTACTAATAAACCAGGAGCTACTACAACAAACAATAAAACTAATGGTAGTGTAAAAACTGGAGATAATGTTCAAATGGCTGTTCCATTTGCAGCAGCAGTTATCTCATTATTAGGTATTGTTGGAGCTAAAGTATTTAGAAAAAGAAAAATTGAAGGTTAATAATTAAAAGATAAAACAGGGCAGCTGGTTCTGCCCTTGTTTTGTGTATATTGGAGGCAGTAATGAAAAATTTAATTCGAAAATTTAAACAAATGAGCAAAAAGGAAAAAATTGGGCATACAATTGTATATTGTGCTATTATTTTATTTTTAGTTTTTTTATATTTCTTTAATACTAGTATCGATAAAACACCATTACTAGATGAAAATAGTGGTGATTTTGCACGAGCTCGTGTTGTGGAAATTATTGAAGAAAATCGGGATCAAGAAGGAAATCAAATTGGAACCCAGATTGTTAATGTTGAAATCTTATCTGGAGATTATAAAGGGGAAATAGTACAGACAACTAATATTGATAGTTATTTATATGGAGCTGACTGTCAAGTTGGAACGCGTGTAATCGTGCAATTAAGTGAATATGATGGAAGCATTAGTGCTAGTGTCTATAATTACGATCGTACTAATACTTTAATTTTCATGGTGGCTTTATTCTTATTTTTATTGATTTTAATTGGAAAACAAAAAGGACTTACTTCAGCATTTGGTTTGGTATTTACATTTATTTGTATTATCTTTTTGTATATTCCAATGATGTATATTGGTTTTTCACCGTTTTTTAGTGCGGTCTTAGTAGTTATTTTAACTACGATGGTCATCATGTATTTTATTGGTGGTTTTTCGATGAAAGCCTTATGTTCAATTTTAGGAACGATAGTAGGTGTTGTTATTGCTGGTGTTTTTGCTAGTGGTTTTGGAGCGTTGAGCCATATAAATGGTTTTAACGTCGAAGATATTGAAACATTAATATATATTGGTCAAAATAGTAATTTGGATATCAGTGGATTGTTATTTTCAGGGATTTTAATTGCTTCACTAGGAGCCGTTATTGATACCGCAATGTCAATTGCTACAACTATTGAAGAAATTGTTTATCGTCGTCCGGATATTTCTGCTAAAGAATTATTAAAAAGTGGTATTAAAATCGGTGGCGATATGATGGGAACGATGTCTAATACTTTAATATTAGCCTTTACCGGGGGTTCTTTAAGCACTTTAGTTGTTTTCTATGCTTATGACATGCCATTTTTACAAATGTTTAATTCATATGACATTGGAATTGAAATTATCCAGGGAATTTCGGGGTCTTTAGGAGTTATTTTAACAGTACCATTTGTTTCAGTAATTTCAGCATTTTTGATGTCAAGAAAAAAGACAAGTTTAAATAAAAATGAATTAAAATAAAATATACTGCCATAATAATAAGAGCTACCGGGGGATCCGGTAGCTAAGTTTTTATTTGATTATTTTTTTAAAACAAAATGATGACCAGGTTTAATGAAATCTAATAAAGGTAATTCTTCTTCTTTAATAGTGGCAACTAAGTTACGTTCACCATCATTTGGGATTTCAGTTAAAACAATTTCTAATTCACCACGATAATGAGCTAAATTATCATTAACAATTAAAACATCACCACGAGTGAAAACTTTTTTACCACAATCATGATGTGGGATAGATTTATCTGCTACATTTTGATTAGAAGATAATCCAAAATCTTGAACAGATGCTTTTTCTTTGAATTTAACTCTTGGCATACTTGATCTAAGCATGAATGATGAATGATCATAACGATCCCAATGAGGACCAAAGTCATACATGATCATTTGTTCATTAGCAGTAATTTCTGGTACTTCATCAACTTTGATTTCAATTGCCTGGAAATTAATTTTAGATAAAGCTTCTAATTCTTCATCAGTAGCTGGATAGTTACCGATTAAAATATCATCAACATTACCAGTTGCCAACATTAAACGAGCTTGTAAATCAATTGGTAAACCACGCATGATTTCAACAGTAGGTAATCCACAGAATACTTGCCAAGGTCCAATAGTATTTTCATTGTTGCTTGAAACAAAAGCAGCAGTGTGTAAATTTAGTTTTTTCCAATAACGGTTAAAGTCTTGGAATAATTCAAAATCAAGACCAGTATAGCGTTCAGGGAAGAAGTTATGGCACATAATGATTTGTTCCCGATTACCACCATTTTTGATTAGTAATTCTACACCTGAATCCATGCTGGCATTAAATTCAATTTTGATGTTATCATGATTACGAGTTAATTGGATATCACCTTGTGTCCCAAAATTACCATCCATTCTAATAATATCTAATCCTAAATCAACAAATGGTTTAAGATTATCTGGAGTGGCTCCAATTAACTTAAATACTTCAGGATTAGTATCAGCAGCTACTTCAAATCCTAATTCATGAGCTTTTTTCATGAATTCCTTAAATTCTACCAAATAACTTTCGCGCTTGTCTTCAGGGATAGATAAGAAGCAAGTAAAGATTCTTTTAAACCCTAATTTAGCGGCTTTTTCCATATAAGCGTATACCTCTTCTTTTGGTGATTTATCAGGGTATACTGAAATTCCTAATTTATGCATTTCGTTTTCCTCCTTAGTAATACTATTATAGAACTATTTAATGATTTTGTCTTGTATTTTTAGATAAAATAATTAATAATATACAAAGATAGGTGGGTGAAAAGATGAATCTAACTATAATTATGTCATTTGTTGTCACCATGGTTATTTCAGCTATTCTAGTTCCCATAGCGATGAAAGCTGGCGCTAAGCTTGGAATAGTGGCTCATAAAAATAAAAGAACGGTTCATGAAGTAGAAGTTCCGCGGATTGGTGGCTATGCTATTTATATTAGTTCATTGATTGGTTCAGTAATCTTTTTAAAGACGGACCCCCAGATCAATGCAATCTTGATTGCGAGTTTTTTAGTCTTTTTTGTGGGGTTGCTTGATGATGTTCATGATTTATCGCCAAGAACCAAATTGATTGTTGAAATTGTTGCAGCTTTAATTGTGATCGTTCATGGTGGTATCTATTTAAAGGGATTTGATTTTTTACCAGGTGATTGGGTATCAATCATCGCCGGATTTATTACTGTTATTTGGATCGTTGGAATTACAAATGCCATAAATTTAATCGATGGATTAGATGGGCTGTCATCTGGGATTTCGATAATTGTTTTATTTACGATTTCAATGACATCACTTACTAGTGGTAGAACTGATATTGCTTCGCTTTCGTTATTATTAGCTGGGGCTATCATGGGATTTTTGTTTTATAATTTTCATCCAGCAAAAGTCTTTTTAGGTGATTGTGGGGCATTATATATTGGTTTTATGATTTCGGTTATTTCATTATTAGGATTTGGATATAATGTTTCTACCTTTTTTACATTAGGGGCGCCAATCGTTGTTTTAATGGTTCCAATTATGGATACACTTATTGCAATTATAAGACGTAAGGTTCATCATAAAAAGTTTAGTGAAGCTGATCGAGCTCATTTACATCATAATCTGATGTTTAAGTTAAAATTGGGTCATCGTAAAAGTGTTCTAGTTTTATATGGGGTTACGTTTTTATTTTCATTGACTTCATATATTTATTATTATGATCCAACTTTAGGAACTTTGATGTTTATTGTTTTGATGTTTATTTTTGAATTATTTATTGAAATGACTAATATGGTCAGTCGTAAATATAAGCCGGTTTTGACGATTGTCAACATTTTTATTCAAAGTGATAATTTACCAAAGATAAAGAAATTGGAACAATATCGCTCAAAAAGAAGTGAGCGCCGTAAAATAATTGATCGGTTTATGATAATTGCCGGTTTATTAATAGTAATATCATTAGCTAGTTCTTGTTTCTTCTTTGATTCCCAAAACGAACCATCTAATAACCCTAGTACATATGTAGAAACCCCATATTCTCATAATGAGTCAAATGATTTATTAGATGATATTTATGGTCGGTTAGACCGGGCATTTCAAAGTGGCTTAACTAGTGAAGAATGTCAACTGGCAGCTTCATATTTTGCGGTTGATTATTTTACATTAGATGGTAAAGATGATAATGAAATTGGCGCTCTAGATTATATTTATCCTAGTCTGCAAAGTGAATTTAATTCATTTGCTTTAAAATCATTTTATACCTATCGGCAAGAATATCCTGATTTAGAAGTTGTTGATTATGAGGTTATTTCATATTCTCCTTCTAAAGTAATTGTTGAGGGATTGGAAGACGATGAATATTTTAATGTTTTAATTTCTTTAGAATATAATATTGAAGATGAAAATCTGCCAACTAGTGCTAATATTATCATGGTTTATGATAGTGATCGCTTTTATGTAGTTGGGGTTGATAATGCTTAAGTGCATCGAATTTAAATAAATCAGGACTGGTCCTGATTTATTTTTTTAAACATTGCATTAATTTACAATTAGTGTATAGTTAAAGTGTAATAGGTATATTGTTTGAAAGTTGTCAGATAAATTATAGTAGAACTTACTTTTACAATTAATGCAATCTTATTAAATGTAAAGTTATTGGTTTAATCATTGTTTTTTTAAAAAAAATATGTTATTATGTTTTAGCGACGTATAAAAGTATCTGTTAGGAGGTATATCATGTTTGTAACAATTTTAAATGTACTATTAGTTGTTATTTCGATAGCACTTATTATATTATGTTTATTACAAAGTGGAAAATCAGACGGTATTGTTAATGCATTAACTGGACAAAGTTCAAACTTGTTTGCTCATCAAAAAGAACGTGGAGCAGAGTTGGTATTAACACGAGTTACAGCTGGTTTAGCAATTGCATTTTTTATCATTGCAATCATTTTGCGAATGTCATAATTAATAGGGCTGAGGTCCTATTTTTATTTACCAAAAAAAGGATGTGAAAAAGTGCGCGAAGAAATATTAGAGTTATTGAAAGATCCAGTATATTTAGAACGCTCGATTGATATGATTGCTGCTAAATTAGATTGTCAAAAAAGTGAGCAGTTTGTCAAGCTGGTTAAAATAATGAATGAGCTTGAAGATGAAGGTTTAGTCGTTCGTAATAAATATAATCATTATTATTTACCGAATCAATTTGGAATGGAATTAGGGGTTTTATCTCTTAATAAGCATGGTTATGGTTTTGTTAAGGTTGAAGGTCAGGAAAAAGATATTTTTATTCCTGGCAGTGGGATGAAAGATGCTTTTAACAAAGATACGGTACTAATTGAGATTGATCAAAATAGTAATCCTGAGCGACCTGAAGGGACAATTGTTAAAGTAATTACTAGAGGACAGACTAGATTTGTTGGTGAAGTAAAAAAAGGCAAACGAGAGCATTATGTTGAAGTTGATGATCGTCTGTTTAATAAGCCGATATTTGTTGATCATGCTCATTTACATGGGGCAGTTGCTGGAAATAAAGTCGTGGTGGAAATTAAAACATATAAACCATATCTAAAAGGGGATATCGTTAAGGTTTTAGGACATCGAAATGATCCAGGAATTGATATTTTATCAGTAGTTTATGAACATGATGCTCCAATTGAGTTTCCACAGTTAGTTTTTGATCAGATAAGCGATATTAAAGATACGATCGATGGAATCGATCTTAGTGATCGAGTTGATTTAAGAGATGAAGTAGTTGTTACGATTGATGGAGAAGATGCTAAAGATTTAGATGATGGAGTTTCTTTAAAAAAATTAGAAAATGGCAATTATCATCTTGGAGTCCATATCGCTGATGTTTCTTATTATGTCACTGAAGGATCACCATTAGATAAGGAAGCTTTTGCTAGAGGAACTTCAATCTATTTGGTTGATCGAGTTATTCCCATGTTGCCACATAAATTATCAAATGGGATTTGTTCTTTAAACCCTCATGTTGATCGATTAACGATTTCTTGTTTTATGGAAATTGATCCTGAGGGCAATGTGATTGATCATGAAATTGTACCTTCTGTCATCAATTCAACAGAACGAATGACTTATACCAATGTTAATCGAATCTTAGCTGGTGATCAGGCTTTACAGTTAAGATATAGCCATGTTAAAGACTTGTTTTTCTTAATGGAAGAATTGGCTGGTATCTTACAAAAAAAACGATTTGCTCGTGGAGCTATTGATTTTGATGCTAAAGAAGCTAAAGTTATTGTTGATAATCGTGGTAATCCCATTGATGTTGTTTTAAGGCAACGAGGAATTGGGGAACATATTATTGAAGAATTTATGTTGTTGGCCAACGAAACTGTTGCTGAACATTTTTATTGGCTAGAGTTGCCATTTATCTATCGGGTTCACGAAACACCAAAAACCCAAAAATTATTACAATTTGCCAGTGTTGCTAAGACATTAGGCTATACGATTAAAGGTTCTTTAGAAAACGTTTATCCTAATGAATTAAGTGCAATAATTGAAGCCAGCAAAGATACACCTGAACATACAATTATTTCCACTTTGTTATTGCGCTCGATGCAAAAGGCACGATATGATGAACAGTGTTTAGGACATTTTGGTTTAGCTGATGAGTATTATACCCATTTTACTTCACCAATTCGTCGTTATCCCGATTTAATTGTTCATCGTATGATTAGAAGATTTATTTTTGAAAACACTTTGGATAAAAAGACAATAAATTATTATCAAGAATTAATGCCTGAAATTGCTGAGCAGGCATCTTATCGAGAACGTGAAGCAATTGATATCGAACGTGAAGTTGATGATATGAAAATGGCTGAATATATGGAAAAACATATCGGCGAAGAATTTGAAGGAATTATTAGTTCAATTACTAATTTTGGATTCTTTGTAGAACTTGATAATACAATTGATGGATTAGTCCATGTAACTGATTTGACAGATGATTTCTACTACTATGATGAACGAAATCTTCGTTATGTTGGTCAAAGAAATGGAAAAGTTTTCAAGATGTCTGATCGAGTCAAAGTTCGAGTTGTTTCGGCTTCTAAAAAAGATCGGACTATTGATTTTGAAATTGTTGGTATGAAATCTAACAAAAAGCCAAGAAAAACTGTTATAATAAATAGGCAAAGTAATAAACAAGAGAAAAAAAGAACTACAAAATCAAGACGTCAAAAAAGACGTCATGAAGAGCCAAATTTTACTAGACATCAAAGAAGTCATATTAAAAGTAAAATTAAATCAAAGAAAAGACGTTAATAAAAAGGAGAAATGAGTATATGAAAATTATTTCTAATAATAAAAAAGCTTATCATGATTATTTTATTTTAGATACATATGAAGCTGGAATTGAACTTAAAGGAACTGAAATTAAATCAGTTCGCTTAGGCAATGTCAATTTGAAAGATTCTTTTGTCAGAATTAAAAATAATGAAGCTTTTATTGAAAATATGCACATTTCTCCTTATAGTCACGGAAATCGCTTTAATCATGAGCCACGTCGTACTCGAAAACTGTTATTGCACCGTAAAGAAATTTTAAAAATTTCTAATAAAATTAAAGAAGGGGGCTTGACAGTTGTTCCAACTAAGCTATACTTTAATAATGGTAGCAAGGCTAAATTAGAGATTGCTATTGCTCGTGGTAAAAAATTATATGATAAACGCCAGGATATTAAAGAGCGCGATTCTAAAAGAGAAATTCAGCGAGCTCTTAAAAATTATTAACTGGGGATGTCATGGGTTCGACAGGTATATGTCTGACCTTAGCTGCAGTCGAAGGCATTCGTTAAATGCACCAAAAAATAGTCGGAAATAGACAAACTAATTACGCTTTCGCATAGTCGACGTAGACTAGAAAGCTGCCACTATCTAATGTTCCTATAATTAAATAGCTGGTATCATAACTCATAGGATAAGAATAGATATTGCTTAGCTATCTATTACGAAAATCTTATAAGCTCGTTAGGTGGAAAATTGCTTGTTGATTGTAGCCTAATTAAATTTATTCAATAAGCTAAACTGTAGACGCTTTGGAGGGATTATGCTTGGACAGGGGTTCGATTCCCCTCATCTCCACCAATATTATCGCAG